>JACQEQ010000068.1 GCA_016200445.1 Gammaproteobacteria bacterium
ATGACACAACCCTGCTGGAAGGTGACCTGCTTCGGCGCGACCAAATTTGGTTCGTAGAAAAAGATGAGCAGGGCGCATCGCGTTTCTATTCGGTGCTCGATTACTCGCCAAGAAAAGACGAGGCATTAGAACGTGGCTATCTCAAAGGACGCTATGGCGCCATTCCGTTCATCGGCAAGTTTGGGTCGTAACGCATGGCTCGTATTTCAAAGCTGCGCGATAAAAGATCGTTTCGACGCAAACCAGGACAGAAGCGACCGCGATCCATCACGCTCATCGTGTGCGAAGGCGAGACCGAGTCGGAATACTTTGCGGCCGCGCGCGTGCGCTACGGCCTGACCACCGCGGAAGTTGTTCTGGCCGAGAACACGGAAGGCTCCGCACCCACCAGTGTCGTGAAGTGCGCCGAAAAGAGATCGGCGGAACCGGGCAGTTACGACAAGATTTTCTGTGTGTTCGACCGCGACGGCCACCAGAGTTATGTCCAAGCACGTGAGAAGATAAAAGCGCTTGCAGGCCGCCGCAATAAACCGCTGCCGATCGCCGAAGCGATTTCTGTCCCGTGTTTTGAAGCGTGGGTGTTGTTGCATTTTGAACGAACTGACGCCGCGTTTGGGAGCTGTGACGATGTGACACGCCGTATTCGTGAGCGGCACATGACCAACTACCAGAAAGCCGACGCAGAAACCGCAGGACGACTGATGAACAACGTAGATGCGGCGATAGCAAACGCAGACTGGCTTGAACAACGTGCCGCGCACAACAACTACAACCCCTACACCTCGGTCCACCATGTACTTCGTCATTTCGAGTCAGTGGCCGCACAGGAAGCCGTTTCGTGACCCACAAGAAAAAGCTCATCGAAGTCGCCCTGCCGCTGCAGGCGATGAACGTTGCTAGCGTAGTGTTTCATTGAACTTGACGCACTCCGCTCCCACCGAACGACAAGGCCAGTTCCTGGCCTACATCGATCAATACAACATGGTGAACGGTTGCGCTCCGGCTGAAGCCGACATGCAGCGGTTTTTTCAGATCACGCCGCCGAGCGTGCATTCGATGGTGCTCACGCTGGAACGGCGGGGCTTCATCCGGCGCGTGCCCGGGCAAGCGCGCAGCATCGCCTTGATGGTTCCGCCCGAATCATTGCCGCCTTTGAAACGCATCTAACCTGGCCCCTTCAACCATGACTAACACAACCAAAAAACCCAGCAAAAAATCCGGCGGCTGGAGCACCGTCCGCCCACACCTCGCCGCCTGGGACACGCCCGCGCTGCTCGCGCTGGTGAAAGATCTTTACGATGCGGCGGCGGAGAACCGCGATTTTATTCAGGCGCGCTGTCACACCGGCGCAAGCGGCGGCGAGGCGCTGGAGAAGTATCGGCGCAAGATCATGGAGCAGTTCTATCCCGCACGCGGCGAGGGCAAGCTGAGGCTGGGCGAAGCGCGCAAGGCCATCCGCGATTACCGCAAGGCCACAGGCAACCTCTCCGGCACGGCGGAACTGCTGATGACCTACGTGGAGAACGGCGCGCAATTCACGCACGAGTACGGAGACATCGACGAGAGCTTCTACGACAGCGTGGAGTCGGTGCTGGACGAGCTGGCCACGCTGTTGCGCGGCGAGGCGCGCGGCCTGTATCCGCAATTTCGCAACCGCCTGGCGATCGTTGAGCAGATAACCGACGGCATGGGCTGGGGATTCCATGATTTCATCGCCGATGTCGTCGGGCAGCTGGAGGAGGAGCTCGGCGGACCATAACTGGCGCTGAATACCGGAAATCCGGGTGGCAGGTGTTTCCATAACAACGCTGCCGCGATCCCGCGCGGTGATATTTCGTGGCCCGTGAATGTCCGTGGCTTCATCACCTCATGCACCCGAATTAAATCGCCTGTCGCCTACGAAATTTACGTGAATCGGCATTTCTGCGATGCTGGCACAACGCTTGCCGTTGCCATTTATATTTTCCCTTTTGAGGCGGGTATGTCACCACAAGCGATCACGTGCACGGTGTCCTGTTCCCGCGATGGTTCGCTGGAACGGCTGCAATTCGCGCTCGACGCGACCGATGTGGCGGTTTACGAGCTCGACCTCGCACGCGGTCCCGTCTACCTCAACGATACCGGCTACCGGTTGCTCGGTTATCAGCCCGGCGAGATCCACCTGGATCACGATGTGTGGCAGGCCTTGCTGCATCCCGATGATTTACAGCGCATGAATGAGGAATTGCTCGACTGGCGCAAGGGCCGCATCGATACCGTTTCCATCGAGGTGCGCGCGCAGTGTAAAGACGGGCGTTACAAGTGGTTTCATCAACGGGTGTGGGCGGCGGAACGCGATGCACATGGCGAACCCAGCCGTTGGATCGGCACGGCGATCGACATCGACGCGCGCAAACGCCAAGAGGACGCGATTCACCGTTTGATGGACGCGACCGCCACCGCCTTTGGCATGGAGTTATTGCATGCGCTGGCACGCGAACTGGCGAGTGTGCTGGAAATCCGCGATGTCGCCGTTGCCGAGGTGCTCGATGCATCGCTGCAACGCTTTCGCGCGGTGGCGGTGTGGAGCGATGGCCGCAAGCTTGATCCCTTCGAGTACGACGCGGCGGGCACACCGTGCGAGCAGATATTCAAAATCGACCGGTGTTTCTACACCGATAACGTGCAAGCGCATTTCCCCGACGATCACGCGTTGCGCGTTTACGGCGTGCAAAGTTATTGGGGCATCCCGCTGCGCGACACCGCGCATCGCCCCATCGGCCATTTATTTTTGATGGACAACAAAGCCATGAGCCTGCCGTCATGGATCGAGCCGGTGGTCAGAGTATATGCCGCGCGCGCGGGCGCCGAACTGGAACGTTTGCGTTATGAGGCCACGCTGCGGTATCGCATCGGCATGGAAGAGTTGATTGCCGACATTTCCGCCCGCTTCATCAATTTGCCGTCCAGCCAAATGGACAGTGAGATCACCTTGTCGCTGGAACGCGTCGGCAAATTCGTCGGCGGCGATCGCAGCTTCGTGTTCCTGTTGTCCGAAGATGGGCTGATGTTGAATCGCGTGCATCGCTGGGAAGCCGCCCACGTGCACCAATCCATGCACGAGGTGCAGGCGATTCCGGTGGCGGATTTCGAATGGACCTTCGCGCGGCTCGCGCAGCTTGAGTCTGTGAGTGTGGCGCGGGTCACCGCGCTGCCGCCGGACGCCGCGCGCGACCGCAACAGCATGCTTGCACTGGGCATTCAATCCCTGCTGGCGGTGCCGCTGACTTGCACGCAGCGGCTGATCGGCTGTCTTGGCTTCAACACCGAACGGGAAAAAGAATGGTCTTCGGAAGACGCCACCTTGTTGCGCGTGCTGGGCGAAATTTTCGTCAACGCATTCGAACGGCGCCGCGCGGAAGCCGATCTACACACCGCCAAAGAAGCCGCCGAAGCCGCCAATCGCGCCAAGAGCGAATTCCTCGCCAGCATGAGCCACGAGTTGCGCACCCCGCTCAACGCGATTCTCGGCTACGCGCAAATTTTGCAACGCGACCGCACGCTGGGTGCGGCGCAAATTAAAGGCATCGACGTGATCCACACCAGCGGCGAGCACCTGCTCACGTTGATCAACGACATTCTGGATTTGTCCAAAATCGAGGCGCGCAAGCTCGACATTATCGACAGCGAATTTTCGCTGTCTGATTTCGTGCGCAATGTCAGCGATGTGGCGCGCATGCGCGCACACTCCAAGCTGCTGGCATTCTCAGCCGAGGTGGAAGACGGCCTGCCCGCGCGCGTGCGCGGCGACGAGAAACGCTTGCGCCAGGTGCTCATCAATCTGCTCGACAACGCGGTGAAATTCACCGCGCAAGGCGAAGTGCGTCTGTGGGTCGCGCGCGACAGCGGCCACGGCCTGCGCTTCGAAGTCAGCGACACCGGCATCGGCATTGCGCCCGAGCATCTGCCGGAAATCTATCTGCCGTTTCACCAAGTCGGCGATCCGCGCAATCACGGTGGCGGCGTGGGGCTGGGCTTGGCCATTTGCAAACGCCTAGTCGACTTGATGGGCGGCGACATTCGCGTCGAAAGCGCGCCGGGGTGCGGCACCACCTTTAGCGCGCTGCTCAACCTGCCCGCTGCGGAAGACAGCCCAAGCGTGGCACGCGATGCGCTGCGCCCGGTCACGGGTTATGACGGCGCGCGCCGGCGCGTGTTAATTGTCGACAACGCGCCCGACAATCTGGCCATGCTCGCGGGCTTGCTGGTACCGATCGGCTTTGAAGTGGCACAACTGGGTGACGGCGAAGGCGTGCTGACCGCCGCCGCGCGCTTTGAACCCCACGCGATTCTGATTGACGTCGCGACGCCGGTACATGAAGGTCTTGCCACCACACGCTTGCTGCGCGCAGCGACGCCGCCACTGCGACCGGCCATTATTGCGCTGTCGGCAAACGCGTTCAGCGAACATCGCAGCCAATGCCTTGAAGCCGGTTGCGATGACTTCATCGCCAAGCCGGTGAACTTCGATGCCCTGCTCGGCCGCTTGCAACATCATCTGCAACTGACCTGGCAATACCAAGAGGTCCAGGTCAAGACATCCCGCGATCCACAAATCTCACACGTCGCGCGGCCGTCGCCGGAGTGCCTGTGCGACCTGCAAGCGCTGGCGCAGCGCGGCGATGTGCAAGGCTTGCGCAAGCGCCTGGAGCAAATCGAACGCAACGAAAAACATGCCGGATTCGCCGCGCGGCTGCGTGCGCTGGCCGACAACTTCGACTTCAAGGCAATCCGCAATTTGCTGCGTCAGTGTTCGGAGCGCCCGGAGTGAGCGCCGACGGCGAAGCCACCGGCACGGTGCTCGTTGTTGACGATGTCCCTGCCAATATCAGCGTACTACTCGAAATGCTCAGCCAGCGCGGCTATCAAGTGCTGGTGGCACGCGACGGCGAAAGCGCGTTGGAGCAAAGCGGCTTCGCCACGCCCGATCTGATTCTGCTCGACATCATGATGCCGGGGCTGGACGGTTTCGAAACCTGCCGGCAACTGAAAGCGCGCGCCGCGACACGTGAGGTGCCTGTTATTTTCATGACAGCGCTGTCGGACACGGTCGACAAGGTGCGCGGATTCAACGCCGGTGCGATTGACTACATCACCAAACCATTTCAACACGACGAGGTGCTGGCGCGCGTCCACACCCACCTGACGTTGCGGCAATTGCAGGCGCGGCTGCATGAATCCAACGAACGGCTGGAACAGCGTGTGGCTGAACGCACCACCGCACTGGAGCAGGCGCTTGCCGAAGTCCATCGCCTCAAAGACCGGTTGCAACAGGAAAATTTTGCGCTGCGCCAGGAGCTGCGCGCGGGTCCAAGTTTCGACGCCATCCTGGGCAACGCGGCACCGTTGCGGCACACGCTCGACAAACTCAAACTGGTCGCCCCGACCCGCACGACGGTGTTGATCCACGGCGAAAGCGGCACCGGCAAAGAGTTGATGGCGCGCGCGCTGCACGAGCTGAGTCCGCGCGCGGCGCGCCCGCTGATCAAGGTCAATTGCGCGGCGATTTCCGCCGGGCTGGTGGAAAGCGAATTGTTCGGTCACGAAAAAGGCGCGTTCACCGGCGCCACCGAACGCCGCCTCGGGCGCTTCGAGATCGCCGACGGCGGCACCTTGTTCCTTGATGAAGTTGGCGAATTACCGCTGGAAACCCAGGCAAAACTGTTGCGCGTGTTGCAGGAAAACGAATTCGAGCGCGTCGGCAGCGGCAAGCCGGTGCGCGTCGACGTGCGCGTGGTCGCGGCCACCAACCGCAATCTTGCCGAGATGGTCGAGCAAGGCAAATTTCGCCGTGATTTATTTTTCCGCCTGAATGTTTTTCCGCTCGATGTGCCGCCGCTGCGCGCGCACCCAGAAGACATCCCACTGCTGGTCGACGCCTGTCTGGCACAACTGTCGCGCCACCTCGGCAAGCCGCTGCGCGGCGTGTCGCCCGCCAGCCTCGAACGCATGCAGCGCTACGCGTGGCCAGGCAACGTGCGCGAACTGCACAACATGCTCGAACGCGCGGCGATTCTCGCCACTGATCCGGTGATCGAACTGGATGGACTGCTCACCGATATGCCGCGCAAGCTTGACATTGAGGTTATGGCGGAGAATACCCCGCTTGATGTCAAGACCGGCGGAACCTTGGAAAATATCGAACGCCTGCATATCGAACGCGTACTCGAACAAACCGGTTACGTAATCGAAGGCCGCCACGGCGCGGCGCTGATCCTCGGCTTGCCACCCGGCACGCTGCGCTCGCGCATGAAGAAATTAAATATCCGCAAACCCTCACGCTAGCGTAGTGCTGCGCTCTTGAAGCAACTTAAAAATTGAAAAATCTGACTGAGCTGCATCGAAGTACTCCTTCCCCCTGCAAGGGGGAAGGAAGTCTCTGTTCGAGCGTACTTGCCGTAACCAAAAATAACTTCCAAACAGCGTGCAACCTAGTGTAGTGCTTCGTAAATAAAGGGACTGATAAAACGGATGGATTTTGGTGCAGGGCAAGGCGCAACGACGAGACATAGCCGTAGCTATGGCGAGGAGTTGCAACGCAGTCCTGCAGCAAAAGACGCCGTTTTATGTTCCATTATTTACGAAGCACTACACTAGCAGCAGGTTCGAGCCTGCGCATCCGGTGTGCCGCCGACTCAGCTTTTCTTGTACCCAGCCTCTCGCTGACTTCGCAGCGCAAGAACAAAAATTGTGTCTATCTCCGGCACGTAGCGATACAAGGCCACGTAGCCATGGGAGTGCCGCCCAATAATCAACTCACGCTTGTCGCCCGCTGCCGGGCGTCCAATAAGGGGGTTGGTCTCCAGCACGTTGACCGCTTGAATGATCTCGCCGATCCGTGCGGCGGTATTCTCGACATCATGTAGAGCGAGGTGATCAAGAATGCGCTCGAAATCGTCTCTGATCTGGGGGGCAAGTTCGATCCGCGACATTCCTTAACGCGCCAGCTTCTTGGCTACCGGTCGGCGTGGCTTCTTGCCCGCCAGCCGCTTCTCCAAGTAAGTGCGCATCTCACTCCAAGGTATTGTCTCGCCAGTGGCGACGATCCCGGCGTAACGTTTCTCGGCGACGTCATGAAAATCGGCGCGCCGTTCCGTTGCATCGGCCTTTTCAGTGATCGCTTCCAAGATAAAGCTGTGTGCCGTCGTGCCAGCCCGCTTGGCTGCAACGGCAACGCGGGCCTTGAGATCATCGGGAAGACGAATGGTGGTGGTGGACATAACAGCGCTCCAAATGAATAATTGCTTTTAATGTAGCACCAGTGTGCTACACGGGGAAGTGATGCATGGCGGCTTTTCGCATGCATCGCTAATCATTGCCCAAGAGAAGATGTTGATTTCACCGAGAACCTTGATTTGTAATCCTCACCGCGAACTTTCGCGGCTCCCGTGACCGGTCGCTGCGAACTGCCGCGTAATACTTCAGCCGAAATTAATATCAATCATGAAATAGTTGCAGTGGCTCCGGATCCTGCGCGCATTTAAAGTCCGCCAAGATCTGGCACGCGGATTGCCATGCATTAGACCTTGTGAAATCAAAATCGCATTTCAAATTTCATCTGACAAAATTTTCGATTGTTTTTTAGGAGGGAACGCCCATGAATTCGAATAGCAGCTTTGAAAATAAACTTGTTCCGCGTGCTGTGTTCGCGGCGGGAACCTTGGCATTGGCGATCAGCCTCAGCGGCTGCGGCCCGGATTCGAACGCGAACACCGCCGTGGCGCCGCCTCCGCCGTCCGTCAGCGTTGCGCAGGTGGTGCAAAAAGAAATCATCGACTGGGATGAATACACCGGGCGCCTTGAAGCCGCAAAAACTGTCGAGCTGCGCCCGCGCGTCAGCGGCTATGTCGAAAGCGTGCACTTCCGCGAAGGTGCCATCGTGAAGCAAGGCCAATTGTTATTTCAAATCGACCCGCGGCCGTTCCGCGCCGAGTTCGATCGTGCGCAAGCTGAAGAGGAACGCGCACGTTCGCAACAGTCGCGCGCCAAGAGCGACCTGGCTCGCGCGCAGCGCTTGCTGAGCAACCGGGCGATTTCGCAGGAAGAGTTTGATCAACGTGCTTCGGCGCTGCAAGAAGCCGATGCCACGGTGAATGCCGCCGCCGCTGCATTGACCGCTGCGCGTCTCAACCTCGAATTCACCGGCGTCACCGCACCCATCACCGGGCGCATCGGGCGCGCCCAGGTGGTCGAAGGCAATCTGGTTGCAGGCGGGGCTACCAACTCCACATTGTTGACCACGCTGGTATCGCTCGATCCGGTGTACGCCTACTTCGACGCGGACGAACGCAGCTTCGTCGACTACGCGCGCAGCACGCGCGCGGCGAAAGAAAAAATGTCCGCATATTTCGGCCTGCCCAGTGAGCAAGGATATCCGCATGAAGGCCGTCTCGACTTCATCGACAATCACGTGAATCCGCAGACCGGCACATTGCGCCTGCGCGCGGTATTCCGCGATCCCGACGGTGAATTTACGCCGGGCTTGTTCGTGCGCTTGAAGCTGCCGGGCAGCGGCAAGTACAACGCGTTGCTGATCAATGAACGCGCTATTGGGACCGATCAAGGCAACAAGTTTGTATTGGCCGTCAACGAGCAAAATCAAGTGCAATTCCGTCCTGTCAAGCTCGGCCCCGTAACCGACGGGCTGCGCGTGGTGCGCGAGGGTTTGAATCCCGGCGAACGGATTGTAGTGAATGGCTTGCAGCGGGTGCGCCCGGGCATGCCGGTGACGCCGGAAACCGTGTCGATGTTGACACTGGCTGCCGAAGGCAACACCACCGCCCCGCTACCCTCGGCCGAAGCGGAAAAATAAATTAAAAATTTTAAGGAGCTTGCGCCATGAAATTCAGCCATTTTTTTGTTGATCGCCCGATCTTCGCGGCCGTGCTGTCGGTGCTGTTATTTATCGTCGGCATGATTTCGGTGTTCCAATTACCGATTTCCGAGTATCCGGAAGTGGTGCCGCCGACAGTGATCGTGCGCGCCACCTATCCGGGCGCGAATCCGAAAGTGATCGCGGACACCGTGGCTGCACCGCTGGAACAGGCGATCAACGGCGTGGAGAACATGCTGTATCTCTCTTCGCAATCGACTGCCAACGGCGTGATGATGCTGACCGTGACGTTCAAGCTCG
>JACQEQ010000062.1 GCA_016200445.1 Gammaproteobacteria bacterium
GATTGCGGTAATGCGGTTACTTGTTCCGGCAAGGTTTCGTGATCGGTGAAAATGTATTCCGGGCGCAACTCGGCAGCGATGTCGAGCGCGTCTTGACTCCATGGCTCGAACACCCAGCCGATGGGTAGCGTGCTGTGCGCGCGGGTGTAGCGCAGCACGTCGGTGTCGAAAGAAATAATTGCACATTGCGACGATGCGCCGGACAGGGCGGCAAATACCGCATTCATTACCTGATCGACACCGAAGCGCCGCAAGCTGGCGCGTTTGATTTCGACAAACGCTTTTGTAAGTGGCGTCGTGGCCAGATAGCGCGCTATGCCGGCGAGAGCGGTGATGCGAACCTGGGTAAATGTCTTGCCTAGGCGCTGTGCTTCGCCGAACGAAAACTCGCGTGCTTGCGCGAGTGTCAGGTCGTGAATGCAGAGGTCGACACCGGCCATACGTTTTAAATCGGTATCGTGCAACAACACCGGGACGCCGTCGGCGGTGAGTTGGATGTCGAACTCGACGCAGCATGCGCCCGCACGCACGGCGGCTTCAATCGCAACCTGAGTATTTTCCGGAAAGTGCAAGGTGTAGCCGCGATGTGCGATGAGGGTGGGGGGCATGACATTTAGCCTGTTTTCGCGTGAAGCTTCAGCTCTCTATTGGACGGAAAAAATATATCTTCTCCCGGTGAGGGAGAAGATATAAATACTATTACTGTTATCGGAGTTTTACGGCGAAGTAATAGCAAAGCCCACCAGGGTCGCGCGCAGGTCTTTATTTAAAATCTTCGCGGCCTCGTCTTTGGCGCGTTGCGCAATGACTAGCTTTTGTTGTGCTGAGATTTTGATCGGCCAGCGTTTGTTGCCACGGGTCTTGCCATTTTTATCAAGCAGTTTGATTTCCAGCGCGCCTTGCGACCACCACCAGCCGTCGGATTTTTGGCCGAGGTCCTCCAGGCTTAAAGATGTTTCTAATGTGAAGTCGGTGCCGGAAGAATCATCAGCGCTAAAACCGGCGGCGGCAACTGCACCTGCCAGGATGTCTTTGATTTGCCCGCTGTCGTCGTTGGTGATGGCGGGGCGTACGCGGGTGCGGTTGAGCAGTTTTTCAAAATCGTTTTGCAGCGACGCGATACTCCAGGTGTTGCGTACGCCTTCGCCGCTGCGGTCGACGACCGACAAGCTGCGCTGGAAAGCGAGCCGCTCGATTTGTGCGTTGAGTGCGCGATTGGCTTTGCCGACTTTAACTAACGGATCGTCGCTGTTGGCGGCGGCATCGATATTGATGCGGGTGGTTTCATCCAAGCGGCCGATTTCTTGCCGCAAGGCGGCGGCCGCTTGTTGGCGCGACAGAATGGCCAGTGCGTATTGTTCGCCGCTTATGGAATCACGCCACACGTCGCCGATTTGAATACCGCGCACGATTTGGTCGGTGCTGGTGATGATGGTGCGCGTGACATCGAGTTGCGAATGCGTTTGCTGCGCTTTGTCGTCTTCTTTTACGGCACTAAACGCTTGCACGTCTTTTTGATTTTCTTGAATGTAAACTTCGAAGGTTTTTGCCAGATCGGCACGCGCACGGTCTTTTGCATCATCGGATTGTTTGCTTTGACCGCGGCCGGTGAGATACAGCTCCGGGGGGTATTGTTTGCTGCGCCCGTTGACCCAGTCCGGTTGATCGGCAGGTTTGCTGGGCGTACCGCCGCAGGCGCCGAGTAACAGAGTAGTCGAAACAAAAATCAGCATTCTAAATGTCATGACCGTGTGCTCCGGTAAGTTTTAAGACGTCCAGTGAAACGCAAGGTAGGTCGCCTTGCCTTGCGAAATTGCAACATTGCCGAACTCTTGCGTATGAATCAGTTTGCCCGAGCTATCCAATAACTCAAGCTGGGCTTTGTACGTACCCGGCGGCAACGACACGCGGCCAAGAAGAATCTGCGCCGGCAGACTCGACCAGCTGCGCGTGTCCGCCTGTTCGGAAATGACCCCGGCGATATTCATCAGCAAGCCAACGCCGGCATCGCGTTTTTCGGCTTCTTTGGCCATGCGGAATTTTACTGCCGCGCGTGCCACCGCGCGCGCGGTGAAGGCGGCCATGTGCGACTCAAGGGATTTGATTGCAAGTGCGGTGACATTTTCAACGGTGTCGAGCCGCACGCTTTGATCGGCGATACGCAAGCGTGCTTGTGTCACCGCTACGGGGCGCGGCCGGTACACGGGTAACGCGATGCGGATGAAACGTCCGGAGTTTGGGTCAAGTGCTTGCGTGGCGACCTCACCTTTGAGCGCGACCAAGCCACTATGCAATGTCAATACCAGCTCACCGTTGGCTTCGCGGCTGGCGACGCTAGGCCATTCCTTGATGGCAAATTCTTCGCGATATTTTTTCAGATCGTCTTCAAGGCCCTGGCGCTCGGCCAAGCGCAATAAAGCGATTTTGAGCGATTCAGGCAGGGCGACGTTGTACTTCGTTTTGTAAATATTGAACGCATCGTAGGCTTTGCGATATTCAATCATCGCGTCCGACCATTCGCCCAGATTTTCGTAAATGATGCCGCTTAAGTAGCGCGCAAACGCTTCTTCGGTAAGTGCTCCAGCGTTGCTGCCGCTGTTGATCTCACGGATCTTGACATCGACTTGCAGCGCTTCCACGCGCGCTTCGTAGGGTTGTTGCAGATCGAGGTAGTTGAGTGCTTTGTACATGTGCAGCAAGACTTTTTCGAAGTCTTCGCCTTCGTAGCTGTGGACCGTATCGTTAACGATGAATGCGCTGGTGCGCTCGGTGACGCTGATGGCTTCTACTTTATCGATAAGGCGTTGTGCGGTTTCAAATGCAGTATTGCTGTCGGCGTAACGTTTGTTCAGCCGCAACAGCATGCCTTTATTCAGGTAGTACAGCGGTGCATCGGCACCGCTCGGCGCATAGGCGGAGTCGAGTGCTTTTAACGCGGCGTCGGGTTGATGCGCGGTAAGCGCGCGCTCGATCGGTTGAAATTTGTAAGCGTAGGTGGCGCAACCGCTTGCGGCACCAAACAGCATGCCGGCGAGCGCAGCGCGGAGAGTCAAACGTGCCAGCATGATCGAAGCTCACCGCGTGCGGCAGTTTCGCCGCACGCTAGTGATTTACAGGCGCATCTTGCCTTTTTCCACGAGCTTTTTGATTTTCTTTTGTCCCACCCATACCTTGCGGTTGTCGGCTAGGCTGATCAAGGTCAGATCGACTTGATAAAACTTCACCTGGGTTTTGCTTTCCGCGTCGATGATGGTGTTGATTTCGCCTTTGAGCATAAAGTCTGCACCCTGCTCCTTGCCCATCGCCTTGCGGGTTTCTTCGGCGGCGTTCAAATCTTGGTCTTTGCGTTCTTCGCGGATTTCTTGACGTTCGGTTTTCGACGCGACGAATTGCACATCACCGGCGTTGATCAGATTACGCTCGATGTCGCCGACAAAAACATTGACGGCAATATGTTCGTGACTGAGATTTTTAATTTCACCGACGATCAACGAAGGCGTTTTTTTGCCTTCTGATTTGTACCGGGCCAGCCACGGGGCCGACAGCACATCTTTGATCATTTCTTCCGACACCAGGCGCGAGTCGGTGTCGTTCCAATCGCCGCTTAAGTCTTTAACCTTGTCCACGTCCATGCGCTCAACCTTGGTTCCTCCGCATCCCAGCATGAGCACAGAACTCAACGCAATGACTC
Source organism: Gammaproteobacteria bacterium (assembly GCA_016200445.1). Taxonomy (GTDB): domain Bacteria; phylum Pseudomonadota; class Gammaproteobacteria; order SG8-11; family SG8-11; genus UBA6921. The sequence goes on from JACQEQ010000062.1 coordinate 3,692, forward strand.
CGATGGTTACTAAGCGAATCGCGTGCATTATTTCTTCCCCGTTTGTTTGTCGAAAATGGTGTCGCCGTTTTGTTCGAAATGTGCGCGTAGATCGGTATTCATTTCTTGGGTATTTTTCAGAATGTCTTTGACGTATTTCATGTCAAGCTCGGCCAGTGAATAGATGGTGCCATCTTTGTCGTCGCGCCAGTTGGCGATGATTTTTACCCCAGTGAGATTCACGCGGGTGACGTTTTCAATCGAGCGGGACACGCTTTGTTGAGCTTCGGCACTGGCGCCTGCGGCCGACGAGGCGAGAAAGTCTTTGGAGACCACGTCCATGTACGAGCTCAAGATGCGTGCGACTTCCGAGCGGGCGCGATTTTCTGCGGTGCTGCGTTGTAATTCCATGTCGCCTAACTTCGGTGCTGAACCGATGCCGTGAAATAAACGGCCATCTTTGGAGTTCAAAATATTGGTGCCTTCATTCACCCAATCCGGCGCGCCTTTGATTTTTAAATTACTTTCCACGACGGTTTTTCCGCCGCCGCAGGCGCTCAGCAACGCGACCGACAGCACTAACATCACCGTACCGAATAGTTTCCCCGTATTCATCATGATCTCCTTTGGAAGCGTGAAGTGAGGGCGATGATGAACCACATCAGGGAGGCGGTCAATTGTGGTCCGACACAGTATCTGCACGACATTCAGCGCGTGTTCAGCACGTCGGTTTTAATCTGATACTGAGATTAAAAAAGTAGCATGGAGGAATCGATCATGAACACTTCTGCCACCCGATTCGCAGCCATTTTGTTTGGCGTGTTAGCAAGCTGCAATGTACTCGCCGATGACGACAATGACCGGCATGGACATCATCGCCATCATCATCATGACTATGTGCGTTCAGAGATCATCTATGCGCCGGTGATTTATGTCGAGCCTATGTACCAGGTCGTACGGCGCGCACGACCCAGCCGCGAATGCTGGTCGAGCACCGAATCCTACCAGCGGGGTAGCGACGGTGCGGGCGGCTTAGTGTTGGGTGGCGTGCTGGGGGGTGTTATCGGACATAACATCGCACACGGACGCGATCGTGACGTCGCGGTGCTGGCGGGCACGTTGTTGGGCGCGACGATAGGTCACGACCTGGATCATTCTAGCTATGGCGCTCCGGTCACACGAACCCATTGTGAAACGTCGTATGAGGATGACGAGGTTGAGCAGGTCGTCGGTTATCGGGTGCAGTATCGTTATTCCGGACGCATCTACGAGACCCAAACGGATCGCCATCCCGGCGCACGCGTGCGCGTCACCGTGAGCATCGAGGACTAGAGCAAGCGCAATACCGCAGCTTGCAATATGGCTGTGATTTTGAATTAATGTCGGCTCTTCGCGCGTGAGCGCTTTTTTCTTAACGAACGTTAAGCTTTGGAGAGACGATAATGAAATCAATTCGGCGTGTAGTTCCAGCACTGGTAATGACAGCGTTGTTTCCGCTGCACGCGGGTGCAGCTGATCTGAAGTGGAATGGCTTTCTGGATTTCACTTTCATGGCAGTCGACGACACGACACCTACTGGGCCGAGCCCGACGCAAAGCAAGTTCGATATCAACGGGGAGTTGGATGTAAACGTGGCATTAGGAAATAACGTCACGACCCGGATGGATTTTGATTTATATA
>JACQEQ010000063.1 GCA_016200445.1 Gammaproteobacteria bacterium
CGCCACCGAACGTTGCAACAGACCTTATGTTTGCAACGTCTCAGAATTTTGAGTGGTGCATGGGCGGGATGTCAAGGTTTGGATATGCATCGGGCGATAATTGATTTGAATGCGGCATGAAAAGCGATTTAACGCTTTAAAAATAGACATTTTCATCGTGAATTCATGTTGCATAAGAACTGGGATAACACGTTTATCAGCACCCAACACGCTGACCATTCACCCTTAACATGTTCATAACATTTCATGCAGCAAACTGAGTTGCCGGTGCGTATAACGCATTACAACAGGCATGTTAGTCAATTGTGTTTTGGTTGAATACATTTGAAAACGCACGTTATGATCGAAGCGTTGTTTGTCTGCATAGATGCTCATAATGATTTAGAAGGGGGAAGGATAGAATGTTAAGCGCCATGGCGAGACAATTAAAGTTAAAGAGACAACTAAAGTTAAATAAAAATAAAGTAATTTTCGACATTAAGGCGCTCAGCGCAACTTTCGGTTTATTGATTTTGACTCCGGCGGCCTATGCAGAAGATCCGCCCCATGAGCCACCGGATATCACCGGGGGAATTACTCTGATCGGCCAGAAAATTAAGAGCGATCATCCTGAGCAGGCCACGATGGGTAATTTTGGCTCTACCTTGTCTGTCGATTTAAATTTCGAGAAAAAGGTGGGCGACGGAAAAGTCACGATATGGCTCATGCATGCAGAAGGGTTCGATCCGACTCCGGGTGCGAATGCCGACTATGAAGGTGCGTCAGGAGCTCCCGGCACATCGGATTATCAGGAGGGATTTTCCGACACACGTATCGCTGAAGCAAAGTACGAATTGCCGATGACCGATAACCTTACCGTTACTTTCGGCAAGATTAGTCCGCAGGGCTATTTCGACGCCAACAACGCCGCCAACGATCAGACACGCCAGTTTTTGGCCGGTCCCTTCGTCAATAATCCGGTGATTCCTTTCCCCGGCCACATGGCGACGCATGCTTATCCGGGCGGTGTGGTTGCGAGCTTTCTGATGAATGAGACCGTCACCTTGCAAGGCGGCGTGCTCGAAGCCGCCCACGACTATGCGGGCGAGTTCAAGCGCTTGATGACCATCGGCGAAGCCGACGCAAAAATGGAGGTAATGGATGGCGAAGCCAACCTGCGGTTCATCGCGTTCACGACTGAAACCGATGAAGACCCGACGAATATTTACAAGATTTCCGGCTTTGCCGTCAGCGCCGATTTCACCTACGACGATGACTACATCTTTTTTGCGCGGTATGGTTCGCGCAATTCGGCCACCAACGCGCCGGATGAGGACCCCAAGTCCACGATGAGTTTTGGTATGCAGGGTCCGTTCGGCGATGTGGCATTTGGCCTTGGTTATTCGGTGGCCAAGGCAAAAGGTAAAGACCTGGAAAAAGAAACTTGGCTGGAATTTTATATTCAGTATGCGCTGGCCGAAGGCGTACTCGCCGCAATCGATTATCAGTCGGCCAAGAACCCTGGCTTCGATTCGCTTTACGGCACATTCACCGCCATAGGCGCACGCCTGCAGGTTGATTTTTAAAGGCGCGCAAAACTTAGCGCCTTTGCGCGGGTGGGAAGCAAATTCAAACCATGGACACAATCACAGGTAGTCAGATGATGAAAAACAATCGACAGGTCGAAGATAAAAAAGTTACCCGCGCTATTCTTACAGTGGCGCTTGCAGCTGCATTCACTCTGCCGTTGCAGAGCTGCAATGAAGACGTTCCGGTGGCGGAGCCCTTCGCCGCACCGCCCGCAGAAGTCATACGCGTGCCGGTTGAAGAGCTGGATGCGGATACAAAAGAAGCGGTGATTTTGGGTGGGCGTTTGTATGACGACTGGTTTAGCGTAGTTACGAGCGCAACAGTACCGAGCGACGTAAATCCAATGGCTGTGTTCATTGGTGGTTACTTAGCTACCCCACAGGACAGAACACTTTATGACGAATTTGTCGGGCTGGATGGTGTCGATCCGCTAAAGCCAACAAAGCCAAAACAATATCGTTGCAAAACTTGCCACGGGTTCAATTATGCCGGGTCAGATTATTTCGATGCTGGAATCATGGGCGCAGCTGATAACATGACGCTGGAGGAAATTCAGGCTGTAATCAAGGACGGCTTCACGTTATCGTTTGGGAGTGACACTACTAAGCAAAACGTTCCAGTACATGGCTTCGGTGATTTGGGTCTGGGCGATACAGCAATTTCCGAATTGGCTAGTTTCATTAAATACGGAGTTGTAAATGTGGATGAATATTTCTATCCAACGTCCCCGAAGATTGGCAGAGGGGATTCGGCAAATGGGGAAAAGCTATTCCAACAGACCGTAGGATGCGCGCGCAGCAGTTGTCATGGTGCTGATGGTAAGAAAATACCATTCGGACCTGCAGAATTTGTCGGCACCATCGGCCAAAACGAACCAGATGAAATGTTGCACAAGATTCGATTTGGTCAGCCATCTGAGCCAAGAGATGGTATGCCGAGCATTTACGACAAGGCGCTTACAACCCAAGACGCTGCGGATATCATGACCTACACGCAGAAGTTACCCGCGCAATGATTGACATTAATTAAACGGCAACCGCAGCGATGGCCCAATAGTCAGGTTTTTAGATACGGATGCCAGTCGCACGGGGTGACGATGAAGTCAAATCACGCCCCCTACGGCGGGTAAGGTAGTAGCGAACATTTTACTATCTTGCGAATGCGGCGCACCGCAAGTGTCGCGTGGTTGTGCAATTTGTCTGGCTGTAGCGAGCTTGACTTTTAAAATGCCGCAGGTGTTTAATCCGTCTGTGTTGGGGGGCGGTTCGCTGGAAGTCGAGCCGTAGAAAATAGCGATGGAGTTTGGGGGATTAAAAAATGGGGACGCATTGCTTGCGCACGCATCGACGCGCGAATAGTTTTCTTCAGTTCTTCAGTTCTTCAGTTCTTCAGTTCTTCAGTCGTCGTCTGATTATTGTGGGAGCGGCTTGCAGCCGCGACCTTCGCCGTTTGAAAAATTTCGGCCGCAGCGGCTTTGCCCTGCGTTCTACCAACGAGTCAGAAATCTCAACGCAAACTCAAGCAGTGTAAATCACCATAATTACGCATCCTCGGGGGGAGCCATGAATAGACTTTTAAAATTGCTAGCCACAGCCGCGCTCGTTTTGCTGACATCGGCGGTGCACGCCGTAACCTCGCCGGTCGGTGCCATGCCCGGTGAATTCGCCGTGAGCAAGAGCGGTGCGGCGACCTACAGCATCCCCATTCAAGTCCCGCCCGGCGTGGGCGGCATGCAACCGAATATCTCGCTGAACTACAACAGCCAGGGCGGCAACGGCATCGCGGGCGTGGGGTGGAATATCGGCGGCTTGTCGGCGATCACGCGCTGCGGCGCAAGCATCGTCAACGACGGCATCAAACGTGGCGTCGACCTGACCGCTAACGACAAATTCTGCCTCGATGGGCAACGCCTCATCGACATCGGCGCGTCAACCGTGTGCAGCGGCGGACGCGAGTTCCGCACCGATGTCGAGTCGTTTAACAAAGTGGTTTCCTGCGGCACGCAGGGCAACGGCCCCGCGTATTTCAAAGTGTGGGCGAAGTCGGGCCAGCTTTCGGAATACGGCGTTAGCGCCGATGCGCTCGCATATGCGCAAGGCAACAACACCGCGCTGTATTGGGCGGTGAACAGAATTCAAGACACGGTGGGCAACTACATCGCGTTCATTTACACCGCCGACAGCTACACCACCGGCGAACACCGCATCGACCACATCGATTACACCTACAACGGCGCAGGCGCCATCGGCGGCGTGGTGCGTAAAGTGGCGTTTGTCTACGCCACGCGCACTGATGTCGAAACCGCTTACGTCGGCGGCGCGCAAGTGCGCACCAGCAAACGGCTGACGAACGTGCAGACATTTCTCAGCACATCATCGTCGGCGTTGCGCGATTATCGGCTGACGTATGAGGCCGCACCGAGTGCGGCGACCTACCGGTCGCGCTTGGCGAGCGTGCAGGAATGCGGCAGTGACGCCGTGTGTTTGCAACCGACGACATTCGTAAACTCGGACGGAGCGGAAGCGAGTTTTTCGGCCCAGACCCAAACGTACCCAGCGGGTTGGAATTTTGGGTTTGACGCAAGCTGGGAATCGATTAGCGGCGACTTCAATGGCGACGCAAAAATGGATTACGCGCGATTAGGTGGGACCTACGCGCATATTTTTATTAGCAACGGTGACGGGACATTTTCTAATTTTACTCCGAATTATCCAACGGGACTGGACTATGGCAATCCTTCGACTTGGAGAACGATTACGGGCGATTTTATTGGCGATGGGACAATGGATATAGGTAAGTTAGGTAGCACTGCGGCGCACTTTTTCCTCAGCGGTTTTAACGCGCGTCCGGGTACATTTTATCCTGATCTTATGAGCACAACATACCCATTCTATGTGGACGGGTGGGGTATTGGCGCTTGGGAAACGATAACCGGAGACTTCAATGGTGACGGGAAAACGGACTTCGCGCAGTTAGGTGATACGTACGCATTGGTTTCTATTGGTAAACATACAATTACCGATTTAGCAGATTCGTTCACATATTCAGTTCCAAGCTACCCAACTGGTTGGACATTTGGCACTCCTTCGTTATGGAAGACCATAACGGGCGATTTCAATGGCGATGGGAAAACAGATTACGCACGCGTCGGCGATACAAGCGCTCGTATTTTTATTAGTAAAGGTGACGGTTGGTTTATCAATTTGGTTCAAAATTATCCACTTGGTTGGAATTTCGGTTTCGGAGTCGGGTGGGAGCCGATCACCGGTGATTTTAACGGCGATGGAAAAACAGACTACGCCCGGTTAGGTGCGAACTCCGCATACATTTTTATCAGTAAAGGCGATGGAACGTTTTCCGAGTCCATTGCGAATTATCCAGCGGGCTGGAATTTTGGAAATCCATCGTCATGGAAGGCAATCGCAGGGGACTTTAATGGCGATGGGAAAACCGACTACGCGCGGTTAGGCGGGACCTACGCGCACCTCTTCATCAGTCGAGGCGATGGAACATTTTCCACTCCAGTTCAGTATTATCCCGCCGGTTGGGATTTCGGTAATCCTTCATCGTGGAAAATTCTCACGGGCGATTTTAACGGCGACGGGCGTGATGATTATGCGCGGCTCGGTGGTACGGATTCACGCCTGTTTTTAACGAATAGCACCACTCCGGATTTGATCACCAAGATTACAAATGGGCTTGGCGTTCAGGTTAGCCCCAGCTACAAATCGCTCACCGATAGCACCGTCTATACGAAGTCTACAACCCTATTTTATTCTGGCGGGTTGATAAAGAATACGCAGCGGCCGAGGTATGTCGTCTCCTCTGTATCTAACAGTAACGGTATCGAGGGTGAAATCTCAACCACAAGTTATAAATATGATTCGTTGAGGGAGAGCACAGTCGGTTATGGCGATCTTGGTTTTTCAACCATCAATATTACTGGCTCTGATGGAACGGTGAGCTCCTCCAGTTATTCGTTCCGCTACCCTACTATCGGTATGCTGACGTCGTCGAATACGACGGTCAAAGGGATTGTTAGAGCCTTGGTTACCAATACGCTTTCGAGCGCCTATTCCCCAAACAACCGTCCAATACCTTACGTATCCAAGAGCGTGACAACCACGCGTGAAGTGAGCACGAATGCAGCGGCGAACAATACCGTCATTGCTGTAGTTACTGCCACCAGCGGCGCGCCCGACGGCTACGGCAACATCGCCACGGCGACCGTGAGCACCAACGACGGCTCGGTTAAAACCACCAACACGGTGTATTACAACGATGTCGCGAACTGGCGCCTAGGCTTGCCAGTCAAGACCACAGTGACCAACACCGTGCCGGCCGCGTTTAGCGACGCGGGCGATCACACGGTTGCAACCGGTGTCGCAAAAACCGCTGCGACCGAAAGTGTCTTCAGCTACAACGCCAACGGTCAGTTGCTCACCGAGGTGTTGCTGCCGCTGACCAACGACGCGTCCACGGCCAGTTACACGACCAACTACACGCTGGGACAAAACAGCCTCGCCACACTCTATACCTATGACGTGTACGGCAATCGCGAAACCACCACCCTGCGCGGTTTGAACATGGCGGACCGCAAGGTGACGACTGCGTTCAATCCGTTGCTAAGCTACGATGACGGGCGCCCGGTATATTCAGTCACGACCAGCGCCAATGTCACGGTGCAGAAAAAGAATGTGGTCACCGGAGTCTATGCACCCGCCACGATCACGCATGTCGACACCAAGCGCTTCGACCTGCGCTTTGGTACGACCACCAGCAGCACCGGTCATAACAACATCACCACCAAATGGTTCTACGACGGGTTTGGCCGCAAAATTCAGGAGTTGCGTGCGGATAACACGGCAACCAACATCGCAATCAGCGACTGTGTCACGACGTACTGCAACGGCATTATGGGACCACCGCGCGTGGGTTTGCTATTCCCGCGCTATTGGGTGACGACATCGAGTACTACCGCACAGGGCACGCCGATGGATGTGCCCGCCACGGTGTATTACGACAATCTGGGCCGCGAAATGCGCGCCGAAACACAAGGTTTCGACGGTACGCTGGTGCAGAAAGACACCGAATACGACAGCCTCGGTCGTGTTGCGCGCGTGTCGAACAGCCATTTCGATATGGAAACACCGCAGTGGACCACCAACACTTATGACGCCATCGGTCGTGTGTATAAAATCACGGCGCCCGGCAATGCCATCACTACCATTGATTTTTTGGGCCTCACCACGAAGGTGACTGCGCCCACCGGCAACGGCGGTACGCCGCAACTCGTGCGCACCGAAGTGAAAAACATGATGGGCCAAACCGTCTCGGTGACGGACGCACTGGCCAAAACCATTACGTACAAATACGACCCGTTCGGCAATCTCGGCAAGGTAATTAATCCCGTGCCGGGCGGCAGCGTCACCGCGACCAACAACACCGTGAAGAACGACTACGATTTGCGTGGCCGCAAGACGCACATGCACGACCCGGACATGGGTGAGTGGTATTACACCTACAACACGGTCGGCCAGGTATTGACACAAACTGATCCTAAAGGCCAAGTCGTCACGATGTACTACGACGAAATGGGCCGCATGTATCGGCGTGATGAGACCGAGCAAGGCAATGCGTCTCTGTTTACCAGTATTTGGGAATACGACACCGCGCCCAACGGCAAAGGCAAGCTGAATCACGTGAAAGGCCCTACCAACTCATACGAGCGCATTCACTCGTATGACAGTTACGGGCGGCTGACGAGCGTTGGCACCTCCATCGACGGGGAGTTGTTTACTATGAACAAGGGATACGACCCGGCGACAGGCCGTGTATTGAGTACGACGTATCCCACGGCAGGCGGTGCAACCTTTGCGACCTACAACAGCTACAACACGCGCGGCTATTTGGAAAAAGTCACGAACGGCACCAACGGCACCGGCACGGTGTACTGGCAGGCGACGACACACGACGCGCGCGGCAACACCACCGAAGAACGGCTCAACAACGGTTTGCTGACGACCAAGCGCGTTTTCGATTCGATTCGCGGCACGTTGACAGATGTCAACACCGGCCCGACCAATGGCGCGTACAGCGTGCAGAATTTGCACTATGACTACACCACAGGCATCGCGAATTTGTGGAAACGTAGCGATCTGATTCAGAGCACCACAGAAACCTTCACCTACGACGTGTTGAACCGGTTGACGGATGTCGCCGGTCCCGCGCCGAAAACCTATCGCTACGACAGCATCGGCAACTTCACCACGAAGTCCGACGCAGGCACCTACAGCTATGCCAGCAGCCGCCCGCACGCAGTCACCTCGGTGGCGGGCAGCGTAAATGGTGTGGCAAACCCGGGCTATATCTACGACGCGAACGGCAACGTGCAAAGCGGCGCGGGCCGCACCATCGGCTACACCAGTTTCAATTTGCCGAAGACCATCACCACCGCCACGGAAACGATGAGCATCGCCTACGATGCGGAACATCAGCGCATCAAGCACACCAAGAACGGCGAAACCGTGGTGTATTTGAATCCGCGTATCGACATCGGAGGCCACTTCGCCAAAGAAACCAAGGCGACCGGCTTGATCGAATACAAGCACTACATCTATGCCGGTAACAATCCGGTGGCCTTGTACACCAAGCGCAGCGACAGCACCGCAAGCACGCGCTACCTACACAAAGATCATCTAGGCTCGACTGATGTCATCAGCAAGGAAGACGGCACGGTCGACGAACGCCTGAGTTACGACGCGTTCGGCAAGCGCCGCAATGCCAACGGCACCGACTCCGTTACACAGCTCACGTCCAAGAACACCCATCACGGCTACACCGGCCACGAGATGATCGACTCCATCGGCATCATCCACATGAACGGACGGACCTATGACCCAAGCTTGGGGAGGTTCATGCAAGCCGATCCTCAGATTCAATCGGCAGCTAACCTGCAAAACTACAACCGCTACAGCTACGTGCTGAACAACCCGCTCAACCTGACCGACCCGAGCGGATATAACTGGTTGAGCGACCGGTGGAAGGAAGTAATGAACGCGGCGCGTCCGGTCGTCGCCGTCGTAGCGGCAGTGGTTGTCACCGCCGCCGGGTGCCCGCAATGTGCGGGCGCGGTGGCGGGATATATTCTCACCGGCACGCTCAAGGGGGCGGCGATGGGGATCGTAGGCGCACTTGCGTATGGAGTTGCAGGAGACGTTGGACCCGCCCTCGGCGGAGCATCGCGCGTTGCGTTGCACGGTGCCATCGGCGGCGTCTTGAGCCTGGCGCAAGGCGGCTCATTCGCGAGCGGATTTGCCAGTGGCGCGTTTGCAAAGGCAACCGGCGAAATGGGCCTGGCCAATCTTGGACGGAATAGCGGTATTCTGACGCGCACAGCGATTGCAGCGTTTGCAGGCGGTGCCGGGTCTATGCTATTCGGCGGCAGTTTCAGTAATGGAGCGGTGACGGGAGCGTTTTCGCATTTGTTTAATGATGAAGGTAATCATTATTTTCCCAGAAAAATACAGGAGAGTATGGCGCGATTTCGGTCAATGCTGGTTAAGGATGGCGTAGGAGTAAATGTATTTCGGTTCGACAACTGGTCGACGGATTATTCACCGACCACAAAACGCGATGAATATGGGAACTATATTCTTGGGGAGACGGACTACAAGAATCAACAGACGACATTTTATTTACAGAGTATGCAGATAAGTGAGCGAGCCCTAGATGTGCATATTGCGCACGAATATAGACATCTAATGCCGGAAAATTTTCAGCTGTATTCTCTGAAAGGTTATTTGGTTGGTAGTGACCCTAGAGAGCCAGATGCTTATTCATGGGCAGAGAATTATATAGGGAGCCGTTCACCATGAACCGATATCTCTTGGTAATCGCTCTAGTATTATTTGCTCAGTTTAGTGTTCCAGCGTATTCACGTATGGTGGCTGCGCCCTCACCTGAAGAGTTGCTTCAGTCCTCCGACGTTGTGGCACTGATAGAAGTAACGAGCAGTGAGCGGATTTCTGTCGACGGAGAACCTTGTGGTGTGCTGAATACCGCAAAAATTATTCGCGCGATAAAATCTAATAAAAAACTGAATCAGAAGATGAGTGATATTAAATTTGGGAGGGCTTTCGGGATAAAAGTTGGTGAAAAGTACATTATTTTTGCACGCTACATATCTACCGCAGAAGAGTATTACCGTGAGTCTTCAATACCAAAGGATTCCACAGGGTTTGATGCGCACATGCAAAATAAAATTCAGTGCAATGGCGTAATTCCTGGTTATCTGGTTGCTCCTAACTATGCTTGGGTTGTAGAGCATGGTGTTGTTACGCAACCGACTACCCATCCGAATGAATTAGTAAAAATGCCTCCAAGCCTAATGATCAAGCGCACGGGAGAAATAGAAAAAGATGAGAAAAAACTCAATGAAACAAAACTTCTTGAGTTCTTATCGACGCTTTCAAGTAAGCATTCCTTGGGATCAGACGCGAATTAACCCATTAACCTAAAAACGTAAGCGATCATTTCACGCCGTTATTCCATTCCTTCCGAACTCCGGATAAAACAGGCGCGCCACGTTTCAGAGTGCTATTGTGCTATTGGGGTCAGACGGTTCGCAGTAACGTAAGCGGTCATTTTAGACCGTCATCGACAAATAGCTCTTACTCGTTCAGGCGTTGTGCAACGCGGACCGCAGCGGATTTGCTGCGAAGAGTGTCTTCCACAATCGCGGGGTCAGTTCGTGAACTTTGGAAGCGGGATGC
>JACQEQ010000064.1 GCA_016200445.1 Gammaproteobacteria bacterium
AGGTGCGCCAATCACGGCAACGACCGGCGCTGCTGGCGATCTTTGGTTCAGCTCGACGGCGGCTAAGCGTTGTTTCACACGTTCGGCGCTTTCGCCTTCGGGGTATAAACGCAAGTATTCCTGATATTCCAGCGCCGCCCGGTCCAGGTCGCCGCGGCGTTCGCGCGCTAACCCCACCAGTTCTTTGGCGAGTTGCGAATGCTTGTGGGTAGGAAACTGCAATAACTGCATCAGATAAAAGATCGCGCGATTGTAGTCGCGATTTTCCATTGCACCCAAAGCGGCATCGATTAAATTGTCAAGCTTGTCGTTGGGCGGGGCGGGCAGATCGGAGGTGGAAATATCCAGCGGATTAGCCGCTGCGCGCCGTTCGGTTTTGGCGCGTAGCTTTCCGAGCTCTTTTTTAATCACGGTGACGATCATGCTACGGCCGTGGGCGCCCTCGACCACGCCGAACTCGACATTATTTTTGAAGCGCAAGGTCAGGTACGGCCCGCCAGCGGCATCGCCTTCATAAATGATGTCGGTGAGCGGCAAGGATTGATTCTGTGGCGAATCGAGCCGTTCGCGCGGCGCCGGTGGTTGATTCGCGGCAGCCGCGTCGGCCGGGCGGGACCCGGGTAAGCGCGAGGACAGATCGGGTTGATGAATGCTGCCGGGCGGCGGCTGCAACTGAATTTGCAGGCTGCTGCCGCTGGCAAACGGAAAGTGCCGCATGTAGTGCAGCGCCTGCCCCAGCTCGATTTCAATCACAAAATTATCGGAGTTCTCGGTGATTTGAATGCCTTGCAACACTAAGTTTTGCGGCGCGGATAAGCGTCCTGCGTTGGTCGTGCGCGTGGTAGCCGCGTCGTCGGCCTGTGCCGCGAGCGTGGCGCATATCAGCAGGCCAAACAGGAGCTGAGCAATTATTCCAGGTAGCGAACGCGGCCGGGGCGAAGGACGCATGTCATTCAGTACTGTTGAATCATCGTGCGGCAAACTCTGAAATTGAGAATTACGATTCGGCATTCTAAACCATCATTAAGTTCAGATTGGTGATCTTGTCTGCTCAATGCGTTATGGGTGCATTCCGGTGTCTACAAGGACGAGCAAAAGTGTGGGAAGATAGCGGCGATTTTTGGTCCAGAACGCGCGGCAGTCCGCACATCCAAAAGGAATTGGTTCTTTTGCATGGGCTGCGCATAACGTGTGTAAACTACATAAAATGAGGCAGGTAATGAACAGTAAACTCGTAGTGGCGGCGCTTGCTGGCGTTGCGTTCAGCGTGCATGCGGCCGACGCGCCGTTGAAGACTGATACGCAGAAACTCAGCTATACCGTAGGCGTGCAGATTGGCCAATCGCTGAAGCGCGACGCCAAGGAATTCGATATCGATGTGGTTACCCGTGCAATCAAAGACGTGCTCGGTGACAAGAAACTTCAACTCAGCCAAGAGGACATGCAAAAATCTATGGAATCCTTCCAACAGAAACAACAGCAGAAACAGGCAAGCGCCGGCGACAAAAATGACAAGATCGGTGCGGAGTATTTAGCCGCCAACAAGAAGAAAGAAGGCGTGGTCGAGACTGCCAGCGGCCTGCAGTACAAGGTGATCAATCCCGGTAGCGGCGACAAGGCCAAGGCCACCGATAGCGTCGTGGTGCATTACAAAGGCACTTTAATCAACGGCACCGAGTTCGACAGTTCGTACAAGCGCAACGAACCCGCTTCGTTCAAAGTAAATCAGGTGATTCAGGGCTGGCAGGAAGCGTTGCAGTTGATGAGCCCAGGTGCCAAGTATCAACTGGCCATCCCCGGCAAGCTGGCCTATGGCCCGCGCGGCGCCGGCGGACAGATCGGCCCGAACGAAACCTTGTTGTTCGATGTCGAGCTGCTCGAAATCAAAAAGTAACGGTCGTATGTCCGGCTCGGATGACGCGCTCGGGCAATTCCAAACCACACTCTTGGAGTTGCTTGAGCGGCACCCGGACGGTATCAGCGAATATGAGTTGTTTAATCAACTCGCCGCATTAAATTTCCCCGATTACCATGAGTCCGTACGCCGCGCTACGTTGGGTTTGTTTCGCGCGCATTTCGCGTTATTCCACGCTTTATACCAGTTGCGCGATCGTCTCTGGGACGAACAACGCGCCCAGCTTGACATTAATACCTTGTGTATCCGGCTGAGTCCGTACTGTGCGCAACATTCCAGTCTGCCGAGCCGGCGCGATCCGCTGCGTGACTACTACCTGGATACCCGGCATCTGCACGAGACTACTGCAAGCGATGTGGCAGACCTGTTGGGAAGATTCTGGCGCCGCTTCGGCCCACGCGATCAACGCGAACAGGCGCTCGGTGTGCTGGGTTTGAACGATCCGGTCGACGACGCGACGATCAAACAAACTTGGCGGCGCTTAGCGATGCTGCATCACCCGGATCGCGGCGGTAGCGAACAACGGCTGCAAGAAATTAATGCGGCACTCACCGTGTTGTTGGGCGCCTAAGCAGAGGCCGGGCGCGCAACGGGCAATGAAACCGAATAGCGCTGCAAAGAGCATATGCCATGAATGCAAAACAACGTGAAGAACTACTCAAGACATTGAAAACCCGTTTTGAGAAAAACCTAAACCGCCATGAAGGTATTGCATGGGAAAACGTGCAAGCGAAGCTGAAAGCGAATCCTGAAAAACTCTGGTCACTCAATGAAATGGAAAGAACCGGCGGCGAGCCCGATATCGTCGGTCATGACAAAAAGACCGGCGAGTACATTTTTTACGATTGTGCAGCGGAAAGTCCGAAAGGCCGCCGAAGCGTTTGTTACGACCGCGAAGGGCTTGAGTCACGGAAAGAACACAAGCCAAAAAATAGCGCGATTGATATGGCGGCTGCCATGGGTATCGAACTGTTAACGGAAGAGCAATATCACGAGTTACAGCAACTTGGAGAGTTCGATACGAAAACGTCGAGCTGGTTGAAAACACCTGTTGAAATTAGACAACTCGGCGGCGCCCTCTTTGCCGATCGCCGCTACGACCATGTCTTCGTGTACCACAACGGTGCGCCCTCGTACTATGCCGTCAGGGGATTCCGTGGTTCGCTAAGAGTCTAGATTTTTCGTAGGCAGCGGACCATGACAAAGTCTTGCCCATATCAAACGCTTCAGATCCACGCGATGTGGAATCCTACGGTTGGTTGATTGCGGCGAGCGCCGCGTGTACGACCTCGCTCCCGGCACCGGGTTTGTGTGCATTCTCGCTCAGATAGCGCCGCCAACTGCGCGCACCCGGCATGCCGTG
>JACQEQ010000075.1 GCA_016200445.1 Gammaproteobacteria bacterium
ACCGACTTCGGCGCCTCGCAATCGTTGGGCCCGGTGGTCGCGTTATCGCTGGTGCGCGAGTTGGGTCCGGTGTTGGCCGCCTTGCTGTTTTCCGGGCGTGCAGGTTCGGCGTTGACGGCGGAAATCGGGTTAATGAAAGCCACCGAACAGTTGTCCGGTATGGAGATGATGGCGGTCGATCCAATCAAGCGCGTGATTGCGCCGCGCCTGTTAGCCGGAATCATTTCAATGCCATTGCTGGCGGCGATCTTCAGCGCGGTGGGTATTTTGGGTAGTTACTTTGTGGGCGTCGGACTGCTGGGTGTAGACTCCGGTGCGTTTTGGTCGCAGATGCAATCCAAGGTTGATTTCTACGAAGACATCTACAATGGTTTTATCAAGAGCATGGTGTTCGGCATCGTGGCGACATGGATTGCGGTGTTTGAAGGTTATGACGCCGTACCCACGACCGAAGGCGTGAGCCGCGCGACCACGCGGACCGTGGTTTACACCGCCTTTGCGGTACTGGGTTCTGACTTCGTATTGACAGCATTGATGTTCGGGGAAAAATAGCCATGGTGAGCAAACACGGATTAGAAATTTGGGTGGGCTTGTTCGTCGCTGCGGGACTGGCAGCCTTGTTCATGCTGGCGATGAAAGTCAGTAACATGAGCGCCTTCGCCGACGATGCGGGATATAGCGTTAAAGCACGTTTTGAAAATGTCGGCGGCTTGAAAGTCCGTTCGCCGGTATCGATGGCCGGCGTACGTGTGGGACGCGTCGCGGATATCACTTTTGACGCCAAAACTTATGAGGCCGTCGTGACGCTGCGCATCGCAGAAAAATTCAACACGCTGCCGAAGGACACTTCGGCGAGTATTTTCACAGCGGGCGTATTGGGTGAAAACTACGTGGGTCTAGAAGCCGGCGCCCAAGACGATTATCTGAAAGAAGGCGATACCATCAAACTCACTCAGTCGGCCGTGGTGCTCGAAAATCTGATCGGTCAATTCTTGTTTAACAAGGCGCAAGAAGGCAAAACCCCCGAGGGCAAGAAATGAAGCTGCGCTATTGGTTGTTGCTGGGAGCGGCCGTGCTCGCCACCGACGCCGCTGCGGACGTAGTGAATCTTGAGCAGGCAGTGGATCGCGCCTTGCGCCACGACGCGCGCATCCGTGAACAAGATCAATTGGTCGATGTCGCGCGCGGCATGCAGAAAGAAGCCGAAGACGCGGATCACGTGATCTTCGATACCAATTTGTTTGTCGGCTTGGCGCCGAAAACACGCGGTAGTCTGTTTGAAACAGATCCCTCTACTGGCGACAAAAACGCCGGGCTGAGAATTCGCAGCGATGCTTTTGATATTAAAGCCGTGGCACCTTGGTACAACCTCGAATTTGCAGTCATTAAACCGCTGGCCACGTTTGGTAAAATTAAACATTACACCGAGGCTGCCCAAGCCAATGTTGATGTCAAGAAGGGCGACGTTGCATTGCAACGGGCGGCAATTATTCTGGATGTGCATCGTGCCTATTACGGCTTCTTAACTGCGCAAGACACACGCCTGCTGATGGAGGATGTAAAGAGCCGTTTAGAAAAAGCCACCGCACTAGTGCAGGGCTGGCTGGACAGCGGCAACGGTAAAATCAAACAATCGGACTTGTTCGCATTGCAGACGGCCAGCACCTTGGTCAACCGCTATATTGCCGAAGCACAGGGTTTTGAGCGGATCGCAATGGAAGGATTGCGCACCTTAACCGGTGCTACGCCGGGCAAAGAGTTGGAGTTGGCGGATAAAAAACTGGCGCCGGTGGAGCTACCGAAAGAGTCGCTGAAAGATTTGCAAGCACGCGCGCTAACCCAACGCCCGGAAATGGGTCAGTTGGATGCGGGCATGACGGCACGGCGTGCGTTGGTCGACGCCAAAAAATCCGAAAGCAATCCGAATCTCTATGCCGGTGTGGTGGGCTCCATTGCCTACACACCGGGCCGCGCACGACTGGACAACCCCTATATTTACGATGTCTTCAATCATGGCGCGATGACGCCCATCGTGGGTTTGAAGTGGGATTGGGACAGCGGCCGTCAACCCGCACGCGTGAATCAAGCGCAATCCGAGCTCAATGCCTTAGTGGAAAAATCCAGCTTTGCGCGTGACGGGATTCCGTTTCAAGTGTCTGAGCAGTATCAGCATGTGCATGCGCACCGCGTCATGGTGGACGAGCTGACGCAATCGAGCCGCGCAGGACGGCGCTGGATGATTTCCAGTTATGCGGATTTTGAAGCCGGGTTGGAAGAATCCTCCAAAGTGATGACGGCCTTCCAAGGTTACATCGTGGCGCACAGCGACTATTTGCGTACCGTGAACGATTACAACATGTACGTCGCGCAATTGAAGTTCGTTACCGGAGATTTCAAATGAGAGTCCTCTACAGCCTGTTTGTCGTGTTGCTATGCGCCGGTGCCCAGGTGAGCCGCGCCGCCGATGCGGTGCATCCGGCGTTAGCGCTGGTGACACAAACCGCCGACAAAATTCAAACTCAACTGCGCGCCGAACGCGACGTGGTGACCAAAAATCCGAAGCGCGTGTATGAATTAGTCGAGCAGATTGTATTGCCCAACTTCGACTTTACCAGCATGTCGGCCTCGGTGCTGGGTAAGAATTGGCGCGGCGCCAGCGATACTCAGAAGCAACGTTTTACGCAGGAATTTAAGCTGCTTTTGGTGCGCACCTATGCAAAAGCGCTGGTTGACAATATGGACCGCAAAATCGCCACGCAGCCACTGCGCGCGGCTGACAACGCGACCGACGTGACGGTGCATACCGAGATTCCGCAACAAGGCGGCTTTCCATTACCGATCAACTACAGCATGGAGATCAAAGACGGCGCCTGGAAAGTTTACGATGTCGACATCGATGGCATCAGCATGGTGAAAAACTACCGCACCACCTTCGCCAACGAAGTGAAGCAAGGCAGCGTCGATGATTTGATCAAGAAGCTCAGCGAACGCAATCAGCAGGCGGCCAATGAATAATGCCGCGATTCAGGCGCTGGGCGACGGGCGTTTTTTGCTCACCGGTGACCTGGATTTTAACGATGTTCCGCAGTTGCTGAGCGCAGGCACATCCATGTTCGCGCATGAAGGCGCGCGTTTGGTGTTGGACTTAAGCGGCGTGCGTCGCACCACCAGTGTGGGTTTGGCCTTGATGGTCGAATGGTTGCGGCGCGCGCGGCAGGCGAACAAAAGTATCGAGTTTCAAAATGTTCCAGCGCAGATGTTGGCCATGGCCAAAATAAGCGGGCTCGATGGAATTTTAATCCCGCAGCCGCAGAGGGCAGCAACGTGATTACCGCAGAAGTGATTCAAGATTTGATCGCGCAAGGGTTGCCGGGTTGCCAAGCGGCGGTGGAAGGCGACGGCCGGCATTGGTATGCGACGGTGATCGCCGAAGTGTTCAGCGGCAAGTCTCTGCTGCAACAGCAACGCCTGGTGTATGGTACGCTCGGCGACCGTTTGACCAGTGGCGCAATCCACGCGTTGTCCGTCAAAACCTATACCCCGGACGATTGGCAAAAAGCACAGGCGTCAGGTTCCAACTAATTTGTCCTGACTTAAAATTGAGTTCCGCATCTCCACCATTTTACGCGTGTCACTATGGATAAATTAATCATCACCGGAGGCATCCGCCTCGACGGCGAAGTGCGGATTTCTGGCGCAAAGAACGCTGCGTTACCGATTCTTGCCGCGACCTTGTTGTGCGACGAGGTCGTTACCATCGGCAACGTGCCGCACTTGCAAGACATCACCACCACCATGGAATTGCTCGGCCGCATGGGCGTACAATTGGTGGTCGATGAAAAAATGAATGTTGAAGTGGATGCGTCCGGGGTCAATGAATTCTTGGCGCCGTACGAGCTGGTGAAAACCATGCGTGCATCCATTCTGGTGTTAGGTCCGTTGCTGGCGCGCCACGGCCATGCCGAAGTGTCGTTACCGGGCGGTTGCGCGATCGGTTCGCGTCCGGTGAATCTGCACATCGCCGGGCTGCACGCGATGGGCGCCGATATTAAAGTCGAGAGCGGCTACATCCGCGCCAGCGTCAATGGCCGCCTGCGCGGCGCCAAGCTGGTGATGGATTTAGTCACCGTCACTGGCACCGAAAATCTGATGATGGCGGCGACCTTGGCGCAGGGCGTGACCATTATCGAAAACGCTGCGCGCGAGCCGGAGGTGGTCGATCTGGCCAATTGTCTGAACGCGATGGGCGCAAAAGTCAGCGGTGCCGGTAGCGACGTGATTCATATTGAAGGCGTCGAACGCTTGCACGGCGCATCGTACAACGTGTTGCCCGACCGCATTGAAACCGGCACCTATTTAGTCGCCGCAGCCATCACGCGTGGCCGCGTGAAATGCAAAGGCACGCGCCCGGAATTGCTGGATGCAGTATTGTCTAAGCTGGTTGAAGCAGGCGCCCACATCACGACCGGTCCGGACTGGGTCGAGTTGGACATGCAAGGGCGGCGTCCCAAAGCGGTGACGTTGCGCACCGCGCCGTATCCGGCGTTTCCCACCGATATGCAGGCGCAATTTTGCGCATTAAATGCGGTTGCGCAGGGCACCGGCGTGATTACCGAAACGGTATTTGAAAACCGCTTCATGCATGTGCAGGAAATGCAGCGCATGGGCGCGGACATCCGCCTGGAAGGTAATACCGCCGTGGTAACCGGCGTTGATCGATTGTCCGGTGCGCCGGTGATGGCAACCGACTTGCGGGCATCCGCCAGCCTGGTGTTGGCGGGATTAGCGGCGGAAGGCGATACGCATGTGAACCGCATTTATCACATCGACCGGGGTTATGAGCGCATCGAAGAAAAGCTGGTGCAACTGGGCGCTAAAATCAAGCGCGTAAAAGTGTGACAAAAAGCCGCATTTCGCTGCGATCCCAAGTAAAATGACGCCTCGCTAACCTTCGCGGTTCATCGCTATGTTGCAGACATTAACCATCGCGCTTTCGAAGGGCCGGATCTTTAAAGAGACCTTGCCGCTGTTGCGGCACGCGGGCATCGAGCCGGTGGACGATCCCGACACCAGCCGCAAGCTCATCCTGTCGACTAATCAACCCAATATTAAACTGGTGATCGTGCGCGCCAGCGATGTACCGACCTACGTGCAATACGGCGGTGCCGATATCGGCGTGGCGGGCAAAGACGTGTTGCTGGAGCACGGCGGTGCGGAGTTGTACGAACCGCTGGATTTAAAAATTGCGCGTTGCCGCTTGATGACCGCCGCGCCCACCGGACTGGCGCGTGAGGCCTATACCCAACGGTTAGGTAAGCGGCTGCGGGTGGCGACTAAATATGTCTACACCACGCGCGATTACTTCGCACGCGAAGGCGTGCAGGTCGAAATCATCAAGCTCTATGGTTCGATGGAATTGGCGCCATTGGTCGGCATGGCCGATTGCATCGTGGATGTGGTCGATACCGGCAATACGTTGCGTGCGAACGGATTAGAGCCCGTCGACAAGATTGCCGACATCAGTTCGCGTCTGATCGTTAACAAAGCTGCAATGAAAATGAAACATCAGGCGGTTAAACAATTGATCGACGCGCTGGCAGCGGCGGTGCAGTGATTTCATGAACATCAAACGTCTCAACACAAGCGCACAAGATTTTTGGCCTTCGCTGGAACAGCTGCTGGCTTGGGAGTCGGTTTCCGACGCGGCCGTGAACACGGTGGTGCATGACATTATTACTGCGATACGTACGCGTGGCGACGAAGCGTTGCTGGAATACACGCAGTGCTTTGATCGGGTCACGGCCACGAGTATGGCCGATCTGGAAATTCCGGCGGCGCGTTTGCAATCCGCACGTGTGGGCATTCCTTCCGGGCAGCGTATTGCGTTGGAGCGCGCGGCAGAACGGATACGCATTTATCACGAGCGCCAAAAGCAAAGCTCGTGGACCTATACCGAAGCGGATGGCACCGTGCTTGGGCAGCAAGTCACGGCGCTCGACCGCGTCGGCTTGTACGTGCCGGGTGGTAAAGCCACCTATCCGTCGTCGGTATTAATGAACGCCATCCCGGCGAAAGTGGCGGGTGTGGCTGAGCTAATCATGGTGGTGCCGACGCCCGGTGGAGTCGTCAATGAGCTGGTGTTGGCGGCGGCCGCCATCGCTGGAGTTGACCGCGTGTTTACCGTCGGCGGAGCGCAAGCGGTGGCGGCACTCGCCTACGGAACCGCTACGGTGCCACGCGTCGACAAAATCGTTGGGCCCGGCAATATCTATGTCGCGACGGCCAAGCGCGCGGTGTTTGGTCAAGTCGGCATCGACATGATTGCCGGGCCGTCGGAAATTCTGGTGGTGTGCGACGGTAAAACCGATCCGGACTGGATCGCGACGGATTTATTTTCCCAAGCCGAGCACGATGAAGACGCGCAAGCTATTTTGTTAAGTCCCGACCCCGCGTTTTTAACTGCGGTCGAACACGCCATAGATAAATTATTGCCGGGCATGGCGCGCGCCGGCATCATTCGCGCGTCGCTGGGCCGGCGCGGCGCATTGATTCAAGTGCGCGATCTTGACGAAGCGGTCGAAGTTGCAAATTTCATAGCGCCGGAGCATCTCGAACTGTCCATCGACAATCCGCTGCAAACGGCGCAGAAAATCCGCCACGCAGGTGCGATTTTCATGGGCCGCTACACAGCGGAAGCGCTCGGTGATTATTGTGCCGGCCCCAATCACGTGTTGCCCACGTCGCGCACCGCGCGTTTTTCTTCGCCGTTGGGTGTCTACGATTTTCAGAAACGTTCCAGTCTGATCATGTGCTCGCCGCAAGGCGCGTCGGAGCTTGGAAAAATCGCCGCGACGCTGGCCGATGGCGAAGGCTTGTCGGCACACGCGCAGTCGGCGCGCTATCGCATCAAAGATTAACGCGCGTCATGTCGGCTGAAAAAATTCAACACTGGATACGTCCCGAAATTCGTGAGCTGGCGCCGTATCATGTGCCTGATTCAAGTGGCTTGATTAAAATGGACGCAATGGAAAATCCCTACAGCTGGCCGGAAGATTTGCATGGTGAGTGGCTGGGCATGTTGGCGGATACGGTAGTCAACCGCTATCCCGACCCGCAGGCGCGTGAGGTACAGAAAAAATTGCGTGCGGTAATGAAGATCCCAGCCGACATGGAAGTGATGCTCGGCAACGGTTCAGATGAGCTGATTCAAATTATTGCACTGGCGTTGAGTGCGCCGGGTCGCGTGTTGCTCGCGCCCGAACCGACGTTTTCTATGTATCGCATGATTGCGCTGTTCACCGGCATGCAGTTCGTCGGGGTGCCACTACGTGACGATTTCAGTTTGGACGCGTCCGCAATGCTCGATGCGATTCAACAGCATCAACCTGCCGTGGTGTTCCTGGCGTATCCAAACAATCCGACCGGCAATTTATTCGACGGCGCGCAAGTCGATGCAATCATCAAAGCCAGCCCGGGGTTGGTCGTCATCGACGAGGCGTACCACGCATTTGCGGGCGACAGCTACATGTCGCGATTGGGCAGTGCGGACAATCTGCTGGTGATGCGTACCTTGTCGAAAATGGGACTCGCCGGTTTGCGGCTGGGCTTTCTCGCCGGGCCGCCGAGCTGGCTGCGCGAATTCGAAAAAATCCGGCTGCCGTATAATATTAATGTCTTGACCCAGGTGAGCGTCGCGTTCGCGTTGGAGCACGTAGAGGTGTTCGATGCGCAAACCGCTGCGATCCGCACCAGTCGCGAACAAATGATGAGCGAGTTGCAGCGCATCGACAGCGTGCGTCCCTATCCCAGCCGTGCTAACTTTATTTTGTTTCGCGTGCCGCGTGGGCGCGCGACGCCAATTTTTGAAGGGTTAAAGCGCGCCGGAATATTGATCAAGAATCTACACCGTGCCGATTCGCCGCTGGCGGATTGTTTGCGCGTGACCGTCGGCACCCCAGAAGAAAACACCCGCTTCCTCGCGGCACTGCAACATGTGATGTGAGGAGTTAGGTTCATTGAGGATTACGTTATGGCTGACCGCACCGCGACGGTAAAACGCGACACACTCGAAACGCAGATCGAAGTCAGCGTCAATCTCGACGGCACCGGCCAGGGCGCGTTTGCGATCGGCGTGCCATTTCTTGAACATATGCTCGACCAGGTCGCACGTCACGGCATGATCGATATCAACATCGTCGCCAAAGGCGATTTGCACATCGACGCGCACCACACGGTCGAAGATGTCGGCATCACGCTCGGCCAAGCGATTGCGCGCGCCGCCGGCGACAAAAAAGGCGTGCGCCGCTACGGCCATGCCTACGTGCCGCTCGACGAAGCGCTGTCGCGCGTGGTGGTGGATTTTTCCGGACGCCCCGGCGTGGAATACGGCGTGGATTATCCACGCGCGCGCATCGGCGAGTTCGATGTGGATTTGCTGCGCGAATTTTTTCAGGGCTTCGTCAATCACGCCCAGGTAACCTTGCACATCGACAGTTTACGCGGCCGCAACGCGCATCATATCGCCGAAACGATTTTCAAGGCGTTCGGCCGTGCGCTGCGCATGGCGTTGGAGCTCGATCCGCGTATGAGCGGCATCATGCCGTCGACCAAAGGCAGTTTGTGAGATTTACGTTCGAGTGCGAATGACGTTATGAGTAATTTGCTCGCGTTATTGAAAGAGCTAATTCCAGTGGTATTCATTGCAGCAATAGTTTGCGTAGGAAATTTTCTGATTGAGGTTTCTGAGGGAGTTTTCTTCAGCGCCGTTATTGAAAATCCAACCCCGAGAGTTCTGTTGGTGGCGCTGGCCGTTGCTCTTGCCGGTTATCTCATTTACGTTTTAGGTGCTCGTCTATGGAACAAGTGAAGCATGTAGGCTGGGTTGATAAACCCAGCGTGGCCGAAGTCTTCGCTAGGTTTATCAACCCAGCCTACGCTTCGCGCGCCTTACTGCGGACATTCAGGGCATCTTCTGCATGAGCACAGTAGCGGTTGTTGACTACGGCATGGGCAATCTACACTCCGTCGCTAAAGCGCTGGAGCGTGTAGCGCCGCGTGGTACGTCGGTGCGCGTGACGTCTAGCGCGCACGACATCGCCGCAGCGGACCGGGTGGTGTTTCCGGGTGTGGGTGCGATGCGCGACTGCATGGGCGAGTTGCAACGCCGCGGCCTGGATGAGGTGGTGCGTGAGCAAGCACGCCGTAAACCGTTACTGGCGGTATGTGTGGGCATGCAAATCTTGCTGGACTTCAGCGCCGAAAATAATGGCATCGCGTGCTTGGGAATTTTCGCCGGACGCGTGGAATTATTCGACTCGAATATGCACGACGCCCGCAGCGGGGAGCGCTTGAAAGTACCACACATGGGCTGGAATCAGGTGCATCAACACGCCCCCCATCCGTTGTGGGAAAGCATCGCACAAGACACGCGCTTTTATTTTGTGCACAGCTATTACGCGCAGCCGGTGGATGCACGCGTCACTGCTGCAACTACCGAATATGGCGCGAACTTTACCTGCGCAATCGCGCGCGACAATATTTTTGCAGTGCAATTTCATCCGGAAAAAAGCGCGGCCGCTGGCTTGCAGCTCTACAGTAATTTCCTACGTTGGAACGGAACGGTGTAACTGAAAACAGTTGAGGTCGCTTATGTTGGTGATACCCGCCATTGATTTAAAAGAAGGCCGCTGCGTACGTTTGCGGCAAGGGCGCATGGAAGACAACACCGTGTACTCGGAAGATCCGGTCGCGGTCGCGGCGCGCTGGGTGGAGCAGGGCGCGCGCCGCATTCATATCGTCGACCTCGACGGTGCGATGGCGGGCAAACGCATCAATCATGCGATCGTCGAACGCATCGCACATGCGCATCCGGATATTCCGGTGCAGGTCGGCGGCGGTATCCGCGACGAAGACACGGTGCAAGCGTATCTGGACGCGGGCGTGCAATACGTGATCATCGGCACCAAGGCGATCAACGCGCCGCATTTCATCGCCGATTTGTGCGTGGAGTTTCCTGGCCACATCATCGTGGGCCTTGATGCGAAGAATGGCAAAGTGGCCATCGACGGCTGGTCGAAATTGTCGAGCCACGACGTGATCGACATGGCGCGCCATTTTGAGAACGACGGCGTCGACGCCATTATCTACACCGATATCGGCCGCGACGGCATGCTCAGCGGTGTGAATATCGAATCCACCGTGGCGTTAGCGCAGGCGATTCACATTCCGGTGATAGCGTCAGGCGGTATCAAGAGCGTGGACGATGTGCGTCAGCTGTGCGCCGTCGCGCACCACGGCATTGTCGGCGCAATTACCGGGCGCGCGATTTACGAAGGCACGTTGGATTTCGCGCAGGCGCAACAGCTCGCCGACAAGCTTTCTAAATAAGATGAGCCTCGCCAAACGCATTATTCCCTGTCTCGACGTCGACAACGGTCGCGTCGTTAAAGGCGTGAAATTTGTCGACATCCGCGACGCCGGCGATCCGGTCGAGATCGCCAAGCGTTACGACGAACAGGGCGCCGACGAAATTACCTTTCTCGACATCACCGCATCGGCGCATAACCGCGACACTATGGTGCACGTGGTCGAAGCCGTCGCGGGGCAGGTGTTCATTCCGCTGACGGTGGGCGGCGGTATCCGCACGGTCGACGACATCCGGCGCATGTTGAATGCCGGTGCCGACAAAGTATCTATCAATACTGCGGCGGTCACGCGACCGGAATTCGTTAAAGAAGCGGCGGAACGCTTTGGCGCGCAATGCATCGTCGTCGCCATCGACGCCAAGCGCGTCAGTGCGCCGGGCGAAACCCCGCGCTGGGAAATTTTCACGCATGGCGGACGTAAGGCGACCGGTCTTGATGCCGTGATGTGGGCGCAGCACATGGTCGAGTATGGCGCCGGTGAAATCCTGCTCACCAGCATGGATCGCGACGGTACCAAAATCGGTTTCGACAATGAATTAAATCGCGCGGTCAGCGATGCGATCGCCGTGCCGGTGATTGCGTCCGGGGGCGTGGGCACGCTCGACGACTTGGTGAATGGAGTCAAGCTCGGGCACGCGGATGCAGTGCTGGCAGCGAGCATTTTTCATTTCAGCACCTACACGGTTGGGCAGGCGAAGAGTTATATGGCGCAGCATGGTATCGAGATGCGGCTGTAGGACTGTTATGAGCGCTGTCGTGCGACTACTGCTTGTGTCTTGCCGGAGCGACGCCTTGTACTCATACGTCCGGGTCGCCTGCATACGGATGTTAGATAGATGGCGTCCGGTACTTATTCTTGGGTTCGTGCTGGGATGTTGCTGCGCATTGCACGCCTGTGGCGTTGTGCGCGACACTAAAACCGATGCAACGGCTACTGCCCCGAAATTCTCAAACGTCACGTTCGGGCAACTTAAGCTACGCCTTCCAGCATCGATGGTGCTGTCGACAAACGTGCCATCGCAAAGGTTAAAAAATCCAGGGTTGCGTTCCCAGAGCGGCAGTCATCCCGACATCCGCGTGGGGACGTTGGATAATTTTGAGGACAAGATCGCGCAGTATGTGGAACTCGGTATCCTCGATGACAGCGTACAGACGTTCGACGGATTTTTTAGCGAGCTGGTAAATTTGGTGGGCACCCGGAATTATCCGAAATTGCAAAAGGTCATGGGCATCAATACCGCGACCAGTGCGAAAAAATACCCGCGCGAGAACCCGTCGGTGTATCGCTTCGATTCTGCGAAGCAGAAGCAGGTATATATTGTGTTCAGCAATCCAAAATACATCGCCGAAGTTTATTATTTGAAAGGCCCAATGAGCGATGCGGATATAGATGCGATTTCCGCTGGTATCAAAAATTGATAGAGGTAGCGAGTAGGCGAAATGAACTGCGACTGGCTGGATCAAATTAAATGGACGGCCGATGGGCTCGTTCCCGCGATAGCGCAAGACGCCGATACGGGCCGCGTGCTGATGTTCGCGTGGATGAATCGCGAGTCGCTGGAGCTCACCGTGGCCGAAGGGCGTGCAATTTATTGGTCACGCTCACGCCAAAAATTATGGCGCAAGGGCGAGGAGTCAGGTCACGTGCAGGTGCTAAAGGAAATCCGCCTGGATTGCGACAACGATGTCGTGCTGCTACGTGTGGAACAGTTGGGTAACATCGCGTGTCATACCGGTAGGCACAGTTGCTTTTACCAGCGTCTACAGGACAATGTCTGGACGGCAGTTGATCCCGTTGTCAAAGACCCCGCTCACATTTACAAGTAATCGCCACAATGAACGATATACTCACGCAGCTTGCGCAGATTCTGGAGCAGCGCAAAAGCCAGAGCGCCGATCAGTCCTATGTGGCGTCGCTCTATGCCAAGGGTTTGGACACAATCCTCAAAAAAATCGGCGAGGAAAGTGCTGAAACGATCATTGCGGCAAAAGGCGGGAATAAGGACCAGATCGTATATGAAATTGCCGATTTGTGGTTTCATACCTTGGTTTTATTGGCGCAGCAAGAGCTGAGCCCGGATGATGTACTTAAAGAATTGCAGCGGCGTTTTGGCACTTCGGGAATCGACGAAAAAGCGGCGCGCAAGAAATAACGGAGGATGATGTATGGGTTTTAGTATCTGGCAGTTAGTAATTATTCTGGCCATTGTGATGCTGTTGTTCGGCACCAAAAAGCTGTCCAACATCGGCGGCGATATCGGCAGCGCGATCAAAAATTTCAAAAAATCGATGCACGACGGCGAGGAAGAAGGCAAACCCGCCGCACCTGCCGAGCCGGCGAAAGTCGTGCATCAAGAACCGGTGGCGGGTCGTGTGATCGAAGGACAAGCGACTCACGAACAAACCCCCAAGGAAAAAGACAAGACCTGATCCTATTCCTGGGTAGCAGCACGCATGTTCGAGATCGGTTTTTCGGAAATTATTCTGGTCGCCATCGTAGCGCTGGTGGTGTTTGGTCCGGATAAACTGCCGGGGCTGGCGCGCGATATCGGGCTGTGGACTGGGCGCATACGCCGCATGATCAACAGCGTGCAGCAGGATGTGCAACGTGAATTGTCGCGGGCGGATGAACTCAAGCGGCTAGTTGAAGAACAACAGAATATTCTGGACCGCCATATCATTCTCGATGACAGTGCGCCGACCGTACCGGTGACCGGTAAAGTCGCGCCTCCGGTGCCTGCGGAGGCTCCGCCGCAAGCAGCACTGCCAACGCAAGCCGTGACCCATGAGCCGATTACCCCGCTGCCTGCGGCCGCGCAAGTAAATCCCGAACCCCTACCAGAGCAGCACGCGTTACCTCTCGGGACTCCTGTCGATGTCAAAACGAACCAAGCCAACTAATCCGGCCTACAGTGAATTGCCGCTGGTTGGGCACCTCATCGAGTTACGTACGCGCTTGATTCGTGCGTTGCTGGTAGTCGCGGTGTTTTTCGCCATCATGTTTCCGTTCGCCAATGAAATTTATAGTTTCGTCGCCGAGCCCTTGATGCGTTACTTGCCCAAGGGCAGCACGATGATTGCGACTGAAGTCGCCTCGCCGTTTTTAACGCCGTTCAAATTTGTCATGTACGCTGCGTTGTTCGCGGCCATTCCAGCCATCCTTTATCAATTGTGGGCCTTCGTTGCGCCCGGTCTGTATCACGACGAGCGCGAGCTTGCGATGCCATTGTTGGTTTCGAGCGTGTTGCTGTTTTATACCGGTGTCGCGTTTTGTTACTTCCTGGTGTTTCCGCTGGTATTCCAGTTTTTTACCAGCACCACGCCCGACGGCGTGTCGATGATGACCGACATCAGTAAATACCTCGACTTTGTATTAGGGATGTTTCTCGCCTTCGGTCTGGCCTTTGAGGTGCCGGTTGCGACGATTATTCTGGTGTTGATGGGCATCTTCACGCCGCAGCAATTAGTCGAGAAGCGCTCCTATGTGATCGTCGGCGCATTCATCGTCGGCATGATTTTGTCCCCGCCGGATATATTTTCGCAAACCTTACTGGCCGTACCGATGTGGTTGTTGTTCGAGGTAGGCGTATTAGTATCGCGCACGATCATGCGCAGAAAGGAACAACGTGAACGACAGGCCGCCAGCGCAGAAACACGCGTAACTGAGAGCACCCCTGCGACCGCCGCAGGGGTTTCGACCGATGCGAATTTCCGCCCATTGACGCCGGAAGAGATGGATGCAGAGCTGGATCAAATCGCACAGCAACAAAAACGCGAACGCGACGGCGGCGGAAACACACTGTCGTAACTGCATTCAGTAGGAATGCCGCGCCTGCCAAGAATGGTGTGTATGACTTCGGGTTACTGTACTAAGCTGCTCATTGCACTGTTTGCCTGCCTGGTAATGCCAGCGCACGCCGCACTCGAAAATCAACTCAAGCAAAATTCCGCGCCCTACCTCGCCATGCACGGTCAAGACCCGGTGCTTTGGCAGCAATGGAACAGCCAAATCCTGGAGCGTGCGCGCCGTGAAAATAAGCTGATCTTTGTCTCGGTCGGTTTTTTCTCCTGCTACTGGTGCCATGTCATGCAGCGCGAAAGTTTTCGCGACGCCGAAGTGGCGCGTGTACTCAACGAATCTTTTATCCCGGTGGTGGTTGACCGCGAACTAGACCCGGCACTCGACGCGCAATTGCTGCAATTCGTCGAACGCTTTCGCGGCGCGGCAGGTTGGCCTTTGAATGTATTCATAACTCCACAGGGTCATCCGATTCTGGGCGGCGTGTATTTTCCGCGTCAGGAATTCCTGGCGGTGCTCGCGCGGCTGGCCGAGCGCTGGAAAAGCGAGCCGGAGAAACTCAGTGCACTGGCCGAACAGGCCGCGCATGGCACGCCGCACTTCGAAAAAATGTTGTACGACAATGCACTGCTTGCAAACGTGTATCTACGCGCAGCACGGATATTTAAGCGCCCCGAATACGAGCAGGTAGCACGTGAAACCCTCGATTTCATGTTGAAGCGCATGCGTGCACCGCAAGGCGGATTTTATTCCAGCCTGTCGGCTGTCGATGAATTGGGCGTGGAGGGCGCCTACTACCTGTGGAATGAGCCCACACTGCAAACCGTGCTGGATGCATCCGACAGTGCCGCAGCGCGTGCCGTATGGGGCATGCGCGGTGCGCCTCCCTTCGAGGCCGGCTATCTTCCAGTGCCTGAGCGTGACATCGAACACGTCGCCACGGAACTCAAACTCACGGTTGAGCAAGTGCGGCAGCGAGTGGCCAATGCGCGTAAAAAACTATTGGCGGTACGCGATCAGCGGCAGGCGCCAATCGATACCAAAATTATTGCCGGCTGGAATGGCTTGGTGTTGATCGCATTGACTGAAGCCGCAGCACTACCCGGGGGTGAATCTTACGCTGTTGCAGCCCATGAGCTACGCGATTATCTGGTGAAGAATCTGCTACGCAAGGGTCAGTTGCTACGCACAAATTCTGGCGAAGAAAATACCGTCGCCGCAGTACTGGAAGATTATGCATACGTTGCGGCGGGGTTATTACGCTATGCAACGTGGTCAAAAAAACCAGTGGATACAGTAACCGCAGGCAAGCTCGTACGCGGAGCCTGGCAGAGTTTTTATCGCCCGTCCGGATGGGTGTTGACCGATCACTCGGTACTGCCGGATCGGGTTGGTGAAGTGTGGATTGAAGACGGTGCGCTACCCTCGCCGTCAGCCTGGCTGATCGCAGCGTCGTTGCAAGTGGCAAAAGCATCCGGCGATGCGGTACTCCAACGCAGCGCCTTGGATGCGCTCGCGCGCGGCGGCTATCTGGTAATGACTCAGGCATTTAATTATGCCAGTCACGTCCCATTGCTGGTGCAACTGCCGCGTTAGCAGCCGCTCGAATCAGCGAATATCGCTCGGATCGTAAGCCCTGGTTAATTTTCATTTTATTTGGCGGGTGTTCTACTAACTGCGGGCGCGTTCGTCGTTACACGTAAATTTGGCCTACCTACCGTATGCCTCGTCGGCTGCCATTGCATTAAGCATCCTGCTGGCCAAGGTGGCGTTCAGTGTGTTTCGGTGACAACAGTTGTGCACATCCACAGCCTGCTGGGGAGAATTTATATGTTTCCGGTCGCGCCACTGCATCGGCTCATTGCCCCAGCAGTACTCACTCGCATCCTAAGTGGGCAAAATGCGGTTTAACCTTAGGGTTCGAGAGGGGGGTGTTAAATGCGGCAGGCGCCTCACTGGGCATCAGATAACGGGAGCACATTATGCCGGTAGCGTTAAAGTCGTTACACATTTTAGGCGCATGCCTTTTTCTGGGGAATATTATTGTCAGTGCATTCTGGAAGGTTCTGGCTGACCGCACCGGCAACTATTCCGTGATTCGCTTCGCCACCCGCCTTGTCAACATAACGGATACTGTGTTTACGGGCTTGGGTGCCACGCTCTTGCTGGTAACGGGGCATGTTCTTGCGGGAAACTATGGTGGTATTTATTCGAATGGCTGGATTTTGTGGAGCTATGTTTTGTTTGGAATATCCGGGGCCATTTGGGTAGCGGTATTAGTTCCGATCCAGTTCAAGCAAGCGCAAATATTACGCGTGTCTACAATAGAAGAAATCCCCAAGGAGTATCACCGCCTGGCCCGCTTATGGTCGCTTGCGGGAACGCTCGCAACTTTGTTTCCCCTGCCGGCAGTCTATCTGATGGTTTCCAGGGGAGGGTAATGCTAACAATTCATTCCAGCGGACTATTAATAGCTGTGCTTTTGTGGTCCGCTGAAGTCGAATGCTTACACCGTAAAAATATAACGTTTCAATGTCCGCTTTTTCGATTCCGGCGTTGACTGGTGGCACGCACGCCATATATCCGCCTCGAACCGGTGGCGCCTGTGCATGACCCTCCGGCTAAAAAAATCCACCGCTTCTTTGGCCCTACGGGCATATTTATGCACGGTTGACGATTGCAACACCCGCCCGCATGCTAATTGTCCTTGAACATGGAAGGTTCACGCATATGAAATTCAGAATCTGCCGCACGTGGTTTCGCAACCAAGTACAAATGCATCAATCAGTGGCCGATTTGGCTGTAGCGGTCTTGATGCTGTCGATAGTGATCGCGAGTGGCTGCGCAAGCGATAACAAAGGACGTGGATACCGGGCCGCTGACGGTGTCCAGAATTCGATTACTGCGGAAAATAATCGCACCGGTACTGAGGCGTGGCGCTTAACGAATCCTGCGATGCACCGGGAGATCGAAGGGTATGCTTCTGCGGCCAGTGTGAATCGCGGCGAGGATATCCGGTTATATGTCAATACCGAAGACCCCGCCTACACCCTTGAAGTATTTCGCATGGGCTGGTATCAGGGGTTAGGTGGCCGCCGGGTATTTGGTCCGGTCAGTTTGCCTGGAACCCATCAGCTCACGCCGGCGCGCGATCCGGAGACCGGCTTAGTCGATTGCGATTGGACGAACTCTTACCTGCTGAAGACCGCTGCGGACTCCGATGGCACGCCGTGGACCAGCGGGGTTTATCTCGTCAAGCTCGCCACGTCGGATACTCAGCGGCAAAGCTATATTATTTTCGTGGTGCGCGACGACGAGCGCCACTCCGATTTGGTCTTGCAGTTGCCGGTGACGACCTACCAAGCCTATAACTTTTGGGGCGGCAAATCGTTGTATCCGGCCAGCAGCGGCGACGCACTCCCCTGGGGTTCGGCGAAAGGCACCCCTGCGGTAAAAGTTTCGTTCAATCGTCCGTTTGCAGGCAGCACCAACCCGCTCGCCGCCTATGGTGTGGGTGCGGGCGACTTCTTGACCAATACCCAGCCGGTGATGAGCGGTTATCCGATCAGCAGCGCCGGGTGGGACTATAACCTGGTGCGCTGGCTCGAACGCGAAGGCTATGACCTGTCGTATGTCACCAGTCTCGACACGCATACGTCGCCTGAATTATTAAAATCGCAAAAAGCGTTCTTATCTTCCGGGCATGACGAATATTGGTCGTGGTCAATGCGCGAGAACCTCAAGGCAGCGCGCGATGCGGGCGTGAACCTCGCATTTTTCGGTGCTAATGCCATGTATTGGCAAGTGCGATTAGAAGCGAGCCCGGCAACGCAAACAGCGAACCGCATTATGATTTCTTACAAGGACCGGGCTAAGGATCCTTACAGCAGCGACAACGATCCCGCAAATGATCGGTTTATTACCGTCAGATGGCACAGCGACCCGGTAGCCCGGCCTGAAGATCGCTTGGTGGGGATGCACTACGTCCTCGATCCGGCAAATGGCGACATTGTGATTTCCAACGCGTCGCACTGGGTGTTCGAGAGCACGGGGTTGCAGAATGGGTCACGTCTAACCGGGCTGCTGGGTTATGAAGTCGATGGAGCATCGGATCATCCGCCACCGGGAACGGAAATTCTCGCGGCATCCAAGGCTGTAGATCTCAGCGATCCAAACCATACCGCCAGTGCAAATATGACGCTTTATTCCACGGCCAAAGGAGCGCTGGTGTTTGCGACCGGATCGATGCAATGGAGTTGGGGGTTGGATGATTTTAATGCCCCCGTCTTACACACGTCGCGCTTGAATGCTGCCGCGATGCAAATAACACGAAATGTGCTAGCGCGTTTCATAGCGGTACACAAATAGTCGTCACTG
>JACQEQ010000076.1 GCA_016200445.1 Gammaproteobacteria bacterium
GATGCCGCCACGGCGGAAATGGGAACTTGGCGTATTAGGTGATGCGAACTCAACCGGAACTGGCGTGATGCCGATCCCCGAGGATCCTTTGCGAATCCGGCTTGATTTCATGCCTTATTTCGAACGCTCAGTTCAGCAATACGGGGTTCAGATCGACGGGATTACCTATTACGACAAGGTGCTCGATCCCTACATTAACGCATCTGACCCCGACAACCCAAAGGCGAAGCGAAGCTTTCTGATTCGGCGTGACCCGAGAGACATCAGTAAAATCTACTTTTTCGATCCTACGGATGAACGTTATTCCCCCCTGCCATATCGTAATATCGGTCACCCGGCAATGAGCGCCTGGGAATTACGAGAAGTGCAGCAGACATTAAAAGCGCAAGGATTGCGCAATGTCGATGAGCCTATGATCTTCGAGGCGCTGGATCGGATGCGTGTTCGCGTCGAAGAGTCCAAACAAAAGACTAAGGCCGCGCGACGCCAGGCAACACGTATCCCTGCTGCGCCAATGCCGAAGGCGGCCCCAAAATCGCAAACTGTGCCTGATCAATCGCTAACTATGGAAAACAATGAGGCGAGCGCAGCTGTTGACGATCCATTTTCACAACCGATACAGCCATTTGACGAGATTTCAATCTCCCGATGAATGCATATGCGCACCTGGATTCCCAAGTGGCGGAGGCTCTAACGCTTCCTACGCCTGAACGAGTGGAATTTTGCCGCTCTGATCGATGGGTTGGGTATACACGCGCATCGCAGATTCTCAAACAGTTGGATCAGTTATTGATATATCCAAAAACATTACGCATGCCCAACTTGCTGATTGTTGGGCGAAGCGGAAATGGGAAAAGCTCTATTCTTGAACGGTTCGCGCATCGTCACCCCATCCAGATTACAGCGGCGGGCAGTCCAATCGCGCCGTTGCTGTATATCCAGATGCCGGACACCCCTGATGAGACCGAGTTCTGGTCCACGATTCTTTGGGCGCTTGGCATCTCGCATCGAGAGAAAGACCCAGTACCAATTAAAAAACGTCAGGTTAAGTCTGCCCTCCAGTATGCTTCGGTTCGTCTGCTTGTAATTGACGAGTTTAATAACCTTACGAACGCAGGGAAAAAAGCGGCGGACTTGTTAGCCGCAATAAAAGGCTTAAGCAACGATTTAAAAATATCCATCGTGGCTGCCGGCACGCCGGCAGCCATCAATGCATTGAACTCCGATCCTCAGATGAAATCTCGTTTCGAGCCTGCCGCCCTTGATCGTTGGAAGCTTGATAGCGAATATCTGCGCTTCCTTGCAAGTTATGAGCAGCTACTACCGCTTGCAGAACCATCGGAGCTGGCTTCCCGCCAACTGGCGCCTACTATTTATGGGATGGCTGGGGAAACCGTCGGTGCAACCGTGAAGCTTCTAAAAGCGGCTGCCTGCTGTGCGATTGAATCTGGGAAAGAGCGCATAGACGAGCAGGTGCTCAAAAAGCTTGGATGGACTAAACCTGGCGAGTGGGATGATATTGCTCGTCGCTTATGACCTCGATATCACCCTGGCCCTTCAGACCTACGCCAAAGAGCGATGAGATACTGAGCTCATACCTTGCTCGTATTGCGTACGCCCATGGATTGACGCCGTATCGTTTTTATTCTTTCCACTTCCCTGGGGTTCCTCTTTGGAATAGAGATATTGACCGCAGCGCTTCTGACCGGCTGGTGGGGGAGATCGCGAGGCATTGCGAAACAGATACCGAGCAAATATGTTCGATGACATTGCGTGGCTTTGAATCAGCATTTCGGCCTTCAGAAACATCAAATAAGCACGGCGTTTCAGGAATTTCGCCGTGGATCAATGCGGTAGGCATTTTTCACCGTGATCGCAGGGGCTATGGGATGCAGTTTTGCCCGTCTTGTCTGGCCGGGGATGTGGCATTTAAAAAATCCTGGCGGCTTTCCTTCGTTACCGCTTGTTCTATCCACAACCGTTCTCTTTTGGATTGCTGCCCTCATTGTGGCAGGCAAATTATCTTTCATCGCAATGACTCTTTTCAGCCAAGCTGCCATTCCTGCGGTGGTATTCTGACTGTAACTTCTTGCGGCCAAGCCTGTGAAAATGGGCTATACGAACGAATCAGCCTACAGACGCTTCTCCTTCAAATTGTGCAAGTCGGTTATGCCGAAATGCCTGGAGGGGCGACAACCTCATTAGAGTTTTTTGCCGGATTGTCGATGCTTATGAGCGCGGTCAAATCCAGACTTCGATCTAACCGCCGAACAATCGCGGCTTCAGAAGCCTATGCGGACTGTCCGACGGCTCAGATCGAGATGCTTCGCCTAAATGACCGCGTCCGGCAATGCCTCGTTTTGACTGAAATTTTGCACGACTGGCCGGTTCGTTTTTTGGAATTTGCACGGTCACAAAAATTAACTCAGCGAGCTTTCGACAGCCATATTCCGGTACCCGACTGGCTGCGTAGCGCTGTTAACGAAATGCCGTTAGGGGTAACACGCCCCCGGAAAGCCACTGTTCTGCCAATCCGGAAAACACTACGCAATATCCACCGACGAAAGGCAGGGGGATGGAGGGCAGAAAGAGCAAAAATACTGCTCAA
>JACQEQ010000077.1 GCA_016200445.1 Gammaproteobacteria bacterium
ATCATGACCAGCACCCCTTGTGCCATTTTGATCGTGACCGCCTCGGTGGATGAAAATGCCGCCCTGGTCTTTGCGGCTATGGGTTACGGTGCATTAGATGCGGTGAATACCCCGTTGTTGGGCGTCCATGGAAACGAAGCCGGCCGCGCTGAATTTCTCGCCAAGCTTAAAACCATTGAAATGTTGATCCGGCCTCGAAACGCGCGCTCGGAATTATCCAAAGTGGCGCGGGCCAACGCGTTGCCGGCATCGGGTTATCAATTGGTCGCAATTGGCGCATCATCGGGTGGTCCGTCGGCGTTGTTGACAATACTGGCGATGCTGCCGGCTGATTTTCCGTTGCCGGTGGTGGTAGTGCAGCATGTTGATATGCAATTTGTGCCTGAAATGGCCGCCTGGCTTGACCTGTACACGGAGGTGCAAGTACGAATCGCCAAGCCCAACGTACGTCTGGCGCCGGGAGTTGTCTACCTGGCGGCACGTGACGAACATCTGGTGCTTAACGCGTGGGGCACCTTGAGTTACGATGCCAAACCGCATGATTTGCCGTATCGGCCGTCGGTGGATGTGTTTTTCAACAGTGTGCAAAGACAGGGTCGCGGCCGCTGCATTGCAATTTTGTTAACTGGTATGGGACGCGACGGCGCAGAAGGGTTATTGCAATTGCGTGAAGACGGACATGTCACCATCGCGCAGGATCAGGCGACTTGCGCTGTGTATGGGATGCCGCGTGCTGCGGCCGAGCTGAATGCCGCCGTCTATGTAGTTCCGCTACTTGACATTGCGCCGCAGCTGTTGCGCATCGTTGATGCAGCGGCTTTGCTGGAAAAGACGCCATGAGCGAAATCATCGAACCTCTTGTGATTGCCCCGGTCGACACCAAATGTGTCGTGTTGCTGGTCGACGATCAGACCATGATCGGTGAAGCCCTGCGACGGATGCTGGTCAGCGAAGCCGATATCGAGTACCACTATTGTCAAGCAGCGGAACACGCGTTGGCGATGGCAGTGCAGTTAAAGCCCACGGTGATATTGCAGGATATTGTCATGCCGGAATCCGACGGCCTGAGTTTGCTCAAAGAGTACCGTACTGCATCGCAGACGCGTTCAGTGCCGGTGATTATGTTGTCGACCCGCGACGACCCGCGTTACAAAAGTCAGGCTTTTGCCGCCGGGGCCAGTGATTATCTGGTGAAAATCCCCGATCAAATCGAATTGATCGCGCGTATCCGCGCACACTCGCGCAGCTATCTGGCGCAACTGCAGCGTGACGAAGCGTTCCGGCAATTGCATGCGGTCCAACGCCAGTTAGAAGCCAGCAATCGCGAGCTGCACCGCATTTCCTGTCAGGACGGCTTGACCGGTATTTATAACCGCCGCCATTTCGATACCTATCTCGATCAGGAGTGGTCGCGAGCGCTGCGTGAGGGGTCGAATATTTCGCTGGTACTCGCCGACATCGATTATTTCAAAACATTTAACGATCACTATGGCCATCTTGCAGGGGATGAATGTTTGCAACGGGTCGCACGTGTGTTCCGCGAAGTATTGCAGCGCCCTGGCGATCTTGCCGCGCGTTATGGTGGCGAAGAATTTGTGGTGGTGTTACCCAAGACGGACTTAGAAGGTGCCGCAGTGATTGCCGAGTCCATTCGTATTCGCGTAGAACGGTTATCGATCACGCACGAATTTTCCAAGGTGGAAAAGTGGGTCACGCTCAGTGTGGGGATAGCAACGGTGCGGCCTAATCCGCGTATGCGTCCACCGGAACTTGTGGGCTTGGCAGACAAGGCGCTCTACCAGGCCAAACAAAATGGGCGTAATCGCTGTGAGCAAGCCCGGAGTAATCTGGACGAGCTTGCGATGTTGCACAATCGCAATACCAAGACCGAAGGGGACAATTGATCGGGCGTGGCATATTTTCTGCTTCGCTATCAAGGACAGAGTTGAGGAAGGTATTCCATGAAAGAGCTCACCGAATGTAAAAATCTGTACGGCCCGCTGCCCGAGCGGGATGTGCGTATGTTGATCAGCATGGTGCATCAGCCGTCCAGCGAAATTTGGGAACTGGCGCGCCGGGTAGTGATTTCAGCCGCTCCGGTGATGACGCTGGATATGGCTGTAAAGCTCGTCGCCCCGCCCAATCTCGGCGATGTGCCCGACCCCTTCACTGTGCGGCGTGCGATTCGTTACGCCGTGCGTGCGCAAAAAGGACGCCGTGGACGCCAACCGCATTGGCGTTAATTACCCGATCCCACCGTATGAAGTGCCGATAACACGTCACCTGCTATACCCTCTGCCGTAAATTAGACACCTCACGTTTCGCAACTCGTCGCGCATATGCATTGCCTTGGCTTATCACCGCCGGTAAGTACTGTGACGGAATTTACTATATGAAATTGGTATTAACTTCCGCACGCCCTCGGCGATAACCAACAGGAGAGGCGCCAGTGTGTGACGCCGATCAAGATTAAAACAACGGTTTGAACCCAGATTGGACGAGACCTCATGAGCATTGTAAAGTTCGCACAGTCCGCATTCGGTAACCTGATCAATGCGGAGAGTGGCCCAAAAAATAGCTGGAACAGCACAATTAACTACCGGGGTGGGAAAGTCGTGTCGCGAATGAATCTAGCGGTGTTGTTCGGTTTAGCTGCGTTGATATCTCTACCCGCACAGGCAAATAAAGAATCCGAGGGTGCTAACGTTGACCGCAACGCGGTGGAAATTGTCACGACTGCGTTTGGATTGGAGCGTCTGACACAATATTCCGCCAATCGCAACGCACTGGGTATGGCGTGGGCAGATCACTTCGGTATGGAAGCATCCTACTTCGATTTGGGCGATTCTAAATTCAACAAACGCCGCGCGGTGAATAGCGAATTTGTCGAAGATGTCGGCGGGCGCATTGATCTAAAACTCGCCATCGACTTTTCTGCGCCGCTGAGTGCAAGCTCACGTTTATATAGCCGCGTCGGTGTGTATTTGTGGGATGTCGACGTTAACTACAATCGCGTTACGCATGAGTTGGATGCTTCACGCGGTGGTAATAGCCGCATGGTCGGCGTGGGTGCCGCGTATGGCGAAGCTGCGATGCGCGTCAGCGTCGAACTGGAACAAGTGAATGCAAATCCGGTGACCGACAGCCGTGACCAGCAACGTTTGTTGTTGAAT
>JACQEQ010000044.1 GCA_016200445.1 Gammaproteobacteria bacterium
ATGTTTTTTTCTGATGGATTGGATACTACCTGCGGTAGCCGACGAACCTCCCACCATACCTTCTCCCGCGCCTTCCCCAGTTTCTCCCCCCGCGCACGGTTGGTACCTTGGCGCAAGCATGGGTAGCACCACTCCCAAAGCGACGAACTTTGACAGCGCGCAGTCGTGGAATTACGACGCGGGTTATCGTTTTGAACTCCTTAGTTCTGAATTGACCTACTCCTACCTCGGCCGGTTTCGTCATGTCAACGCTTCATCCACCGATGTGCGCGTATGGGGCGTTACACTCGCAGCGTTGCCGCGTTATGAAGTCAATAACTGGTTGGAACTCGAAGGTTTGTTCGGCGTGCAGCGCTGGCGGGCCGACTCGCAACTTCTGGGCAAGCACTTTGGCCGCGATACCGGCAGCGACATCACTTTTGGAGCGGGCATGTGGGTGAATATCCGAGGCACATTGATCGGAGATGGAACCGCATTGTCATTGCGCTGGCAGCATTACAACGACATCACCGGTAAAGAGCTAGGTCAATATGCGCTGGGGGTGCACTATGTGTTTCATTAATAGGTTATTGATGTGCGCGCTTGTACTCGTGATTACAATGTTGACGGGTTGTGGCGACGACGTGGTTGGCTCGAAGGATGTGGCAACCTCCGATATGTATGCCGACATGCATGTTTGGTCCTTCGGTGAGAACATCATTCTAACGACTACGGATCTTAAAAAAGGCGGGTCAAGCTCGAACACGCACGTGGTTTTGGAAGGCGGTGACCGCTTGCTTGTGTCGCTCAATACGCCGCTAGATGCGGCGGGTGCGAGCGGTGATTTATTCGATCAAGTGGATGCTGCAACAGCGGCGCACAAGGTCATGGACGGCGGTCCAGAGGTTGCGGCGGGAATCCCTTTTCTGTTTTCAGATGTGTGGGTTGCCGTTCCGTACCGGGCGCGTTTCGATACCGCAAAAGTCGGCGATACCTTCATCGTCGCGTTAGAACGTAATGATTACGCCGATGCGCCTAACTCGACCGTGGTGTTGCCGGAATCGTTTGCGATCGTCACGCCTGCGAGCGGTGCCGAGATTTCACGCGCAACCGGTGTTGTCATTTCATGGTCGCCAATTCAGGCGTCGACTTCGATTAATGTCAAGGCTGTTGTCACATGTTCCGCTGCAACGGTGGAGACCTGGTCGCAGA
Organism: Gammaproteobacteria bacterium; assembly: GCA_016200445.1. Lineage (GTDB taxonomy): Bacteria > Pseudomonadota > Gammaproteobacteria > SG8-11 > SG8-11 > UBA6921. The sequence goes on from JACQEQ010000044.1 coordinate 1,192, forward strand.
CCATAACGGTCGATACCGGCAATGCAACCATTCCCGCCACTGCATTTACCACCGCCAGCGGTACCTGCGACATAAATATTGTCGTCGATCGCTACGTGCAAGGCACAGTCGATCCAAACTTCGGTCAAGGGGGTGGCTTCCGCGCGCACCAATCACGTTTCGTGTCTGCAAAGTCCAGCCCTTAGGCCTTTCGCCCGGCGTACACTACCCGCCGGATCTCGCCGGTGACGTGTTGTGACTGAACTACCCATCAATGCTGTTCTTCCCGAGGTGAAGCGCGCGCTGGTCGCGCGCGCTTGCGCAGTGTTGCAAGCGCCGCCCGGCGCCGGCAAAACCACGCGCGTGCCGCTCGCGTTGCTGAACGAACCGTGGCTGCATAATCAACGCATCATCATGCTCGAGCCACGCCGCTTGGCGGCGCGTAATGCGGCCGGTTGGATGGCGGAATTACTTGGCGAAGAAGCGGGCGCGACCATCGGCTATCGCACCCGCATGGACACCAAGGTGAGCGCGCGCACGCGCGTGGAAGTGGTGACCGAAGGCGTCCTTGCGCGCATGTTGCAGAGTGACGCGGAATTGCCCGGCGTGGGTTTGGTGATCTTCGACGAATTTCACGAGCGCAGCATCCACACCGATTTGGGGCTGGCTTTATGCCTGGACGTGCAGCGCAATTTGCGGCCCGGATTACGCGTGCTGGTGATGTCCGCGACGCTCGATGCGGCGCCGGTTGCACGCTTACTCAATGATGCGCCGTTGATCACCAGCAGCGGGCGCAGTTATCCTGTCGAGCTCCGCTACGTCGGCGCGGTGCCGGAGCGTGAGCGGCTCGCCGTGCTGGCGCGCATCGTGGTGCAGGCGGTGCATGATCAGCCCGGCAGTGCGCTGGTGTTTTTACCCGGAGCAGGTGAGATTCACAAAGCCGGCGCGTTGTTGCGTGCGGCGGCATTGCCCAACGACGTCAGCGTACACGCGTTGTACGGAGATTTACCGCGTGCTGCTCAAGAAGCCGCGATTCAGCCGTGCAAACCCGGCCTGCGCAAAATCGTGTTAGCCACCTCGATTGCCGAAACCAGTTTGACCATCGAAGGCGTGCGCGTCGTGGTCGATAGCGGGGTTATGCGCGTGCCGCGCTTCGAGCCGCGCAGCGGCATGTCGCGACTGGAAACCGTGCGGGTATCACGGGCGTCAGCTGACCAACGTTGTGGCCGCGCCGGTCGGTTGGAGCCGGGGGTTTGCTTTCGGCCATGGAGCGAAAGCGAACACAAAGCCTTGCAGCCGTTTACCTCACCTGAAATTCGCGTTGCCGATCTTGCGCCGCTGGTGTTGGAGCTGGCGCAGTGGGGCGTGCATGATGCGCAACAATTGTCATGGTTGGACCCGCCGCCGCCAGCCGCGCAGGCACAAGCGCGCGAACTGCTGCGGCGGCTGGGTGCGCTGGATGAGCGCGAGCGCATCACCGCGCACGGCAAAACGATGGCGCAATTAGCCTTGCATCCGCGCCTCGCACACATGTTGTTGCGCGCGCAGGAATGGAAATTGGGTGGAGTCGCGTGTGACTTGGCTGCGCTGTTGAACGAGCGCGACGTAATGAAGGGTGCAGGCAGCGCACGCGATGCGGATGTGCGCTCGCGTTTGGAATTGTTGCGGCGCGGGGCTCAAAGCACGGGCAGAAGCAGCTTCGACACTGCAGCGTTGCAACGCGTTACGCAAGCGTCGCGGCAATGGCAAAAGCATTTGCGCGTCGAACCTGCGCAAGCACAGGACCTGCACTCGGCCGGATTGCTGCTCGCACTGGCCTATCCCGACCGCATTGCGCAGCGCCGCGGTGCCGAAGGTTATCGTTATCTGCTCGCTAACGGGCGCGGAGCGTTTTTGCAGGAAGGGGAAGGCCTGGCGAAGGCGGAATATCTGGCCGTGGCGGAGGTCGACGGCGGCGAGCGCGAAGCGCGCATTTATCTGGCGGCGCCGTTAGATGAGGCCGATCTGGAGCAAGCCTGCGGTGCGCAGCTCGAAACGGTTGAGCAGGTGGTGTGGAACAGTCGCGAGCAAGCGGTGAATGCGCGTCGCCAACGCCGCTACGGCGAGCTGGTATTGAAAGACGATCCATTGCAGAAGCCCGATCCGCAAAAAGTGTTGCAAGCGTTGTTGCACGGTGTGCGCGAGCGGGGCGTGGCGGCGTTGCCGTGGACGCCGGCCGCACGTAACTGGCAGGCGCGCGTGCTGTTGTTGCGGCGCGCGGCGGGGGTAGTTGCATGGCCCGATGTCGGCGATGCCGCACTGGCAGCGCAGCTTGACAACTGGCTCGCGCCGCACCTGCACGGCATCACGCGCTGGAGCGATGTGCAACGTGTTGATCTGTTACCGGCGTTACAGGAGCTAATCGGCTGGAAACAACGTCAAGCCTTGGATATCGATGCGCCCACCCATATCACCGTGCCAAGCGGTTCGCGTGTGGCAATCGACTACACGTACGGCGACACGCCAGTGTTGGCGGTGCGTTTGCAGGAAATGTTCGGTTTGGGCGAAACACCGTGTATCGCCAATGGCCGCGTGCCGCTGCTGTTACATTTGCTGTCACCGGCGCGTCATCCGGTGCAGGTCACCGGTGATCTGGCGAGTTTTTGGAAAAATTCCTATCAAGACGTGAAGAAAGATTTGAAGGGCCGCTACCCGAAACACGATTGGCCCGAGGACCCGCTGCAAGCACGGCCGACGGCGCGCGCGAAGCCGCGCGGCAGATGATAAAATCACACACCACACTATCGACATCTACGAGGACACCCCATGCGCTTTTTGTTAAATCTGTTTGAAAATAACCGCGCTTGGGCGCAGCGCATCAGCTCCGAAGACCCGGATTTTTTTTCTAAGCTATCGCAGCAGCAGCAACCGGAATACTTATGGATCGGCTGTTCCGATGCGCGCGTACCGGCCAATGAAATCGTTGGCCTGTTACCGGGTGAATTGTTCGTGCATCGCAATGTTGCCAATGTGGTGGTGCACACGGACCTGAATTGCCTGTCGGTGGTGCAGTTCGCTATCGACGTGCTCAAGGTGAAACACATCATCGTGTGCGGCCATTATGGTTGCGGCGGCATCAACGCGGTGATCAATCGCAGCGAGTTGGGTTTGATCGACAACTGGCTCCGTTATGTTGAAGACGTGTATCTGAAGTACCGTGCGCCGCTCGATGCCATTGCCGATCCGATCCAGCGCGCCGACAAACTGTGCGAACTCAATGTGGTCGAGCAGGTGGAAAACCTGTGCCGGACCACCGTGGTGCAAAACGCCTGGAAAAATGGCCAACCTTTGGCGGTGCACGGCTGGGTCTATCGCGTCGACGATGGCATCCTGCGTGACCTCAACATCTGCCTGAACAACGCCAACGAAATGCCCACGTTACATGCCGCAGCGCGCCGCATAGTGACCGCAACGTAGGAGCGATGTCCTCGCCGCGATGTGCGCGTGTCAACCAAATCACAAGTGACGCGTTATTCACAGTAAAGCGAGTCGTGCGTGCGTAATCCAGATACCTCTGCAAACACCGACACGAAGCGCCGACTGGATGCGTTTCTGGCGCAAGTCGAACGCCGCGCTTACCGCATGGCCTTGATCGCCACGCGCCAGCGCGACGATGCGCTCGACATCGTGCAGGACGCGATGTTCAAGTTGGTGCGCAGCTACGCACACAAGCCCGAAGCGGAATGGACGCCGTTGTTCTATCGTGTTTTGCAGACCTGTATTTTGGATTGGTCGCGGCGCCGCAAAGTGCGCAACCTGTGGCAGCGCGTACTCGGTGGACACGATGACGACGGCGAGGATCCGTTTGCGTTAGTGCCGGACTCCGTGCACGCAACACCGGATCACCGCGTGGCCCAGACTGCGGCAATGGATGCATTAGAGCGCGCACTGGCACAGTTGCCATTACGTCAACACCAGGCCTTTTTGTTGCGTGTGTGGGAAGGCATGGACACCGCGCAAACTGCGCAAGCGATGGGGTGCTCGGAGGGGAGTGTGAAAACGCATTACTCGCGCGCGGTGCACGCACTGCGTGAATTACTGGAGGAACATGCATGAGCGAACGTGACGAATTAGACCCCGCAACAATGCAGCGGGCACGTGCGCGCCTGGAGCAGGGCGCTGAACGGTTAAATGTCTATACCGTGCAACGTTTGGCGCAGGCGCGGGCCGCCGCATTGAACGGCGAGCGCACACCACGCACGTCGCGTTCGTGGTTGTTACCGGCTCTGGGTACAGCGGTTGCCGCCGCCCTGGTGGTTTCCGTAACGCTGCAAGTGATGCACAAGCCGGATGTGGCGGCCATCGATGTCGCGACGCTCGATATGGAGCTGCTTACGTCGGACGATGATTTAGAGCTATACCAGGACCTGGAATTCTACACGTGGCTCGACGATGAACACGAAAGCGGTTAGGTGATCTATGGAACTTAAATTTAGCCATGAATCCCGAATATCGACACACGGCACCCCTTCCCCCTGCAAGAGGGAGGGCGAGGATGGCGGTGTGCACGCGCACCGTCTCATGTATCACCCCCATCCTCGGCAACTGCGCCATGCGTTGCTCTACCACCTGCATCCTTGCAGTCGTGTCTTGCCCCGTTACACGGGGAAGGAACGTTCCGTTCGAGCGATGAGATCGTGCCGCAAAGATGAATTTCAAACAGCATGAGGCATTCAACGGGTACCTGGTTATTAGCTTTGTGCTTTGCAGGGGCTGCGCACGCCACGCCGGATAAAAGCAACGACCCGCCCCCAAGCATGGAGCTACTGGAATTTCTGGGTGAATGGCAAACCAGCAAGGGCGAGCTTATCGATCCGTTGCAATTGCAGGACGTGGAAACACCGGACGAGAGTCCGAAGGTGAAAAAGGGTGATCAGCATGGTTAAGCGCATCGTATTGATGGGGCTATTTAGCCTGTGGGCGTGCAGCGCAGTGCTGGCTGACGAAGCCACAAAAATTCCGTGGTCCGTGCTGAGCGCTGACGAGCAAGCTATGCTGCAACCGTTCGCTGCGCAATGGGATCAACTTCCGGCCCAACGCCAACAGCGGTTACAAGCCGGCGCGCAACACTGGGCGCACATGCCCCCGCAAGAACGCGCACAAGCGCGCGAACGCTTTAAAAACTGGCGTGACTTGCCGCCCGAAGCGCGCGATAATATTCGCAAGCGCTACGAAAAATTTCAACAACTGCCTCCCAATGAGCAGGAGCGTATCCGTAAACGCTGGGAATGGTTTCGCAGCTTGCCGCCCGAGCGCCGCGCCGAACTGCGCGAACGCTGGAAGAGCATGACGCCGGAGCAACGTCGTGAAGCGATGGAGCGCCGCGAACGCAATCGCGACCTGACGATCGAACAGCGGCGTGAGCTACGCGAGCAACGGCAGCAACAACGCCGCGAGCGGAATTGATTCGCAATGAATTTGTCAATAACAGGCATATTTGGCTGCGCCGATTACTTCAGCCGCTGCGGATGGCCGCTCTTGCTGTGGGGTAGAACAAAGTAAGCCTGCCGGTCAAAATAACGAATAAATTTTGCAAGGAACGCACGCGTGATGCACGGAAAAAAGGCCTTGCTGTTGGATATGAACAGCACCTTTATGTTCGGCGAAGACCGTTTTGGCGACGATCAAGATTTCTCCGTACACTACGCGCGGCTCGGTGGTAGCTTGCTGCGCAACGACATCAACCGGATCATCCGTCATACCTATGAATATCTAAAGCTTCGCTATCCCGACGAAAAATACCGGCACGAATTTCCGTCCTTGGCGAGCGCAATTCACGACGTCTGTGCGATCGGCTTACCCGACGCTGAGCTTGCGAAGATCATCGATACTTTTGCCTTCCACGAACTCGGCACAATTCCACACGCCTATGCCGCCGCGCTACACATGTTGCGAAAGAAATACGTCTTGGCTGCGGTGATCGACATCTGGTCGCCGAAAGCGGCGTGGCTTGACACATTCGAGCGCAGCGGCATTGCGCCGTTATTTTCGGCGCTGTCGTTCTCGTCCGACCACGGTATGGTGAAGCCTTCGCCCAAACCGTTCGAGCAGGTGCTCGTCACGCTTGGCGTAGCAAAAGCTGACGCGGTCGTGATCGGCGATTCACCGCGCCGCGATCTGGGCGGCGCGACGAATGCGGGGATTGATTGTATTTTAGTGGGCGGGGCGAAGCATCCTAAGGCGATTGCGAGTGTCGTGAATTTGTTAGCGCTGTGTGAGGGGTTCTAGCATTGTGGCCCTAACCGATGCCGAGTTACGGCGGCGGTAAGCTCAAAACGAAATCGACGAGCGTCGCGATGTCTTCCGGTGCAACCCGTTCGCCGTAGGGCGGCATCTGTTTGCCATCGGTGACTTCGGTCCAGTTGCCACCGCCACCGCGCGAGACTTTCTCGAACAGTTTCGAGTGTGCGTTGGGATCGTTCTTGTAGCGTTGAGCAACATCGCTCCAACCGGGGCCAACGAGCTTGCGCTCGATTTTGTGACACGCCAAACAGCCGCTTTTTTGCGCTAACCCCAGCATGCTCGCGGTGTGTGCGTCGACCGGTTTGGGTTTTTCCGCGTTGTTGTCTTCGTCTTTGTCTTCATCATCGTCTTCTTCGTCATCGTCGTTTTTGATGGAATCATTTTGTTTGCTCGCCTGGTTTTTGTCCGAATCCGCTGCAGGTCGTAACGCAGGAGGAATTGGCGCCGGTTGGACGGCGATGACTGCGGGTGCTACCAATACAAGGGCGAGCAGGAGCAGGAAGGTCGTTGCGGTATTCAGCATGAGCTATGTTGTCCTAAAAATGGTGCAAGTCCATTTCTGGATCTTTGCCGTTGCGGGTGTTGGCTAAAACTATCCTAGAAACAGCAGTTGAACGGCCTGTGGAGCACGGGTCGTTGGGTGCAGGGCGAGGCGCAAGGAGCGAGGAATACAAGCTATCCGACGCGTTGTAACGACGCCATGTGCACAACGACCCGTGCTCCGCAGGCCGTAGCGAGCCTCACCTAAAGGGGGAAGCTTGGCTGAGCCAAAAATGTCAATACCTATGTGCATTTGCTTTTACCTTGCAGCGGTCAACTGCCGTTTCTAGGATTATTGTCGTCGTTATGAAGATACGGCGCAGTAGGTTAATGCGATGTATGCCTTCTCGCAATCACTTTGCTAGTGCAGGGAAGTTCTGATTAATTTAAAATCCGCAGCCACCGTCATGTTCGTGCAGAAGGGCATGACGGCAACACAAATTCTTCAAGAGTTGTGTGCGGCATGCGCACTAAAATAGTGTTCCTCTATGTAGCCGTCGTTGCACCAAATCAGACTTCATGCGGTTTCTTACGCGCCCGAATGGTGCGGGTACGGCCGTCACTACGCGGATTACAGCGTGCGAATTTATAGCTAAACACTAGGTGAAACACGGGTCTAGAGAGTGTCCGCCTCACATGGCACACGACTTGTTACAGAAGCCGGTATTAAACGTAACGTTGTTAAAGGAGTTGGTTGGATGAAAGAACGTTTGGTCTTGATCGGCAATGGTATGGCAGGGGTGCGTACGCTGGAGGAAATGCTGAAGCTCGCGCCCGATGCCTACGACATCACCGTGTTCGGTGCGGAACCGTATGGCAATTACAACCGCATCTTATTGTCACCGGTGTTGGCGGGTGAAAAGACCATTGGCGAAATCATGCTCAACGATGATGCGTGGTATGCGCAGCACGGGATTACCTTGCACAAAGGAAAAAAGATCACACAGATTGATCGAAAAAAGCGTTTGGTGATTGCCGACGACGGCACGATCGCGCCGTATGACCGGTTGCTGCTGGCCACCGGTTCTAACCCATTTGTGATTCCGGTGCCAGGTAATGACTTGCCGGGTGTGATTACGTTTCGCGATATTTACGATGTAGATCGCATGCTGGAAGCATCCACGCAATACAAGCATGCGGTAGTGATTGGCGGCGGACTGCTCGGTCTGGAAGCGGCGAATGGCTTGAAGCAGCGCGGCATGAGTGTGACGGTAGTGCATTTAAGCGATTCGTTGATGAATAACCAGCTTGATGCAGTGGCGAGCACATTGCTAAAAAAATCGCTGGAAGAACGCGGACTGCATTTTTTGATGACGACGTCGACCGAGTCGATTGTCGGCGATACTCGCGTAAAAGGCGTACGTTTCAAGGGCGGTCTCGAAGTCGCGGCGGATTTGGTGGTGATGGCGGTCGGCATTCGTCCCAATATCGAGCTGGCAAAGGCGTCAGGTCTGCACTGCGAACGCGGCGTGGTAGTCAGCGATACCATGCAGACCTACGACCCGCGTATTTATGCGGTCGGTGAATGCGTACAGCATCGCGGCACAGCGTATGGATTGGTTGCGCCGTTGTTCGAGCAAGCAAAAGTCTGCGCCAATCATCTCGCACAGCTCGGTTTTGCGCGTTACGAAGGCTCGATGACTTCGACCAAGCTGAAAGTCACCGGCATCGATTTGTTTTCCGCCGGCGATTTCACCGGCGACGACAGCACAGAAGACATCGTGCTTAAAGATGCGGCGCGCGGCGTGTACAAAAAAATCGTACTCAAGGACAACAAGATCGCGGGTGCGGTGATGTACGGGGACACCGGCGACGGCGCCTGGTATTTCCAATTAATGCGCGACGGCACCGACGTGTCCGATTTCCGCGAGAATTTATTGTTTGGCCAGCATCACCTGGGTGACGCGGGTCACGGCCAAAGCAACCGCGTTGCGGCAATGGCCGACAGCGCCGAAATCTGCGGTTGCAACGGTGTATGCAAAAGCGAAATCGTTAATGCCATCGTCGGCAAAAAACTGTTCACGCTCGAAGAAGTGCGTGCGCATACCAAAGCCTCGGGTTCGTGCGGGTCGTGCACCGGGTTGATCGAGCAGTTGCTGGCATTGACGTTGGGCGGCGACTACTCGCAGACCCCTAAGAAGAAGTCGATGTGCGGCTGTACCGAACACACGCACGACGAAGTGCGCGCGGGCATCCGTGCCAACAGTATGAAAACCATGCAGGCGGTGCGCGACTTTTTCGCATGGAAAAATCCGGATGGTTGCGCGTCCTGCCGTCCGGCGTTGAATTTTTATTTGCTCAGCACGTGGCCGGGCGAGTATCAAGACGACGCGCAGTCGCGTTTCATCAACGAACGCGCGCACGCCAATATCCAGAAGGACGGCACTTATTCGGTGATTCCGCGTATCTGGGGCGGTGAAACCAATCCGGCGGAATTACGTGCAATTGCCGATGTGGCAGAAAAATACCATGTACCGACGGTGAAGATCACCGGCGGGCAGCGTATCGATTTGCTCGGCGTGAAAAAAGAAGATTTGCCGAAAATGTGGGGTGATCTGAGTAAAGCAGGTTTTGTTTCCGGCCACGCTTACGGTAAAGCGTTGCGAACAGTCAAGACCTGCGTTGGAAAAGCCTGGTGCCGCTTCGGCACGCAAGATTCAACCACCATGGGTATCAAGCTGGAGCAAATGAGCTGGGGTTCGTGGACGCCGCACAAATTTAAAATGGCGGTGTCGGGCTGTCCGCGTAACTGCGCCGAGGCGACCATTAAAGACTTCGGAGTAGTCGCAGTGGATTCCGGTTGGGAATTACACGTCGGCGGTAACGGCGGCGTGAAAGTGCGCGCCACTGATTTGTTGTGCAAAGTCGAAACGATGGACGAGGTGTTGGAATATTGCGCCGCGTTCATGCAGGTGTATCGCGAAGAAGGCCGTTATCTGGAACGCACTGCGCCGTATCTCGAACGAGTAGGCTTGACCTACGTCAAACAGCGCGTCGTGGACGATGCACCGGGACGCAAGTTGCTGGCCGAACGTTTTATGGAATCCCAGAAGTACGCCCAGGTCGATCCTTGGAAACAGCATGCCGATGCGGCGGATAAACGGGAATTCATTCCGATCAAGCAAGTCGGCTAGCGCCAGGGTAGTTGGATTGTTGTAGGAACGCATGCCCCAGGACCGGTTTTTTGCGCCGGAGACTGTGCTCCTACAGAACGAAAAGCGGCGTAACGTGACATTTACAAATTGAGGTTGGCAATGAATTGGATTCAAGTCGGCAGTCTTTCCGATATTCCCAAACTTGGTGCACGCGTGGTGCGCACCGAGCAGGGCGATGTGGCCGTGTTTCGCACTGCAATGGATCATGTCTTTGCATTGGATGATAAGTGTCCGCACAAGG
>JACQEQ010000073.1 GCA_016200445.1 Gammaproteobacteria bacterium
CCCCCATCCTGCCCTTCCCCCTTGCAGGGGGAAGGAATGCTTCCATTCAGTGTTTTTTGTGCAGCTTGGCTGTTGGTATTGCACTAACCGCGAGTTCCATCACAGCAGCCCAGGCCGACGCACCTGTATTCAACGGTGGCGCAAAAATCGGCATCAGCGGCTGGGTCGTCGACGACAACGACGGCAGCACGCGCGCGAAAGGGAGCGGGTCGTTACTTAATTTGCATTTGGCGCTGCATTGGGACAATGCCTATGCTGGCGCGGGATTGAGCGGCGGCAAATTCGATTTCGGCAACCACGCGCCGCGTCAGCCGACCGGGACGGCTGCACCGTCGCAATCTGGTTCATTGCAACATGGCGAGTTCGACGCGGTGTTCGGCTATTATTTCTGGGAGCGGGTCTCGCTATTTGCGGCGCTAAAAAGCACTTCGGCAAAATGGGACGACGGCTATACGCTCAGCACGGGCGGCTTGGGCGCAGGCGTCGCCGCGCAGCACAGCATCGCGCCGCTATGGTCGTTGCTGTGGCATTTCGGTGTGATGTCATTGGATGCAAAACACGACCGGGACAAAATCGGCACCGGTTCTGCGACCACGCTGGAGTTCAGCGGCGTTTACCACGCGAACGCGTCGACCGGTTTGAATTTTGGACTCAAACTGCAAGGCCAAAAGCTCGATTTCGACACTGGCGTGCGGCAAACGCACAACCTCAGCACCCTCGGGTTTGGCGTTAACCATGCGTTCTGAATCTCGCGATGCACACGCGGCGCAGTGAGTTTTTTGCAGCCCTGTTAGGCGGGGTCATGGTCTGCAACGTGGCCACGGCGGCAGAACCGCTGTATGTCAACATCACCACGCATCTTGGCGACCGGCAGGAATTTCAGGCAGGCGACCGCGTACAGTTTCTGCTGGATTTGAGCCAAGACGCGTACATTTTGTTGATCTATCAAGATGCGCGCGGCGCGCTTACCCAGATGATCCCCAACCGTACCGACCGCAGCGGCTTTTTCAAAGCCGCGCGCTATCTCGGCATCCCCGATGCGCGCACGCCGTTCGAGTTTGTGGTCGGCCCGCCGTTCGGCACGGAGATTGTTTGGGTGTACGCCGCGAGCCAACCGTTTCCAGAACTGGAAGGCGCTGTGCTTGACAATGGCTTGAAGCGGCTGATTCCATCCCACGACGGGCTGATCGCTGCGCTTCAATCCCACGCGGGCAAAAAGGACTTTCAGTATGTGGCCGCGAGCGTGCAACTGCGCACGCACCCTAGCAAATAGAAATCTACAGATAGGTAATGTGCGACACATCCGCCATGAAGTGGCGGTAATCGCAGGTCAATTCGTCGCCGGGCTTGATGTCGCGCGTGGCCCAGCCGACGCCGACGTCGGAGAAATCCACATTCGGTTCGCGCGAGTGGTTCATGTAGCGGCCCATGGTGGATTCGTAATACAGCACGCCGCCCTGTTCGGGCTGATACAGATGGTGCTCGATCTCGGCTTTTACCGACGGCGGCAGCCGCTCGAATTCGGCGTCGGTAAAGCGCACGTCGAAAATCGGATTGAACTCCCACACCTTGCTGCCTTTCTTGATCAACTCTTTGGCAAACACGCCAAAGCCGTGCACGGGACTTTTTTCGAGATAGGTTGGGACGATAATCATGGGCGGCACCTGATGCGCGAGAAGTTGTAGATGGCGGTCTTTATAGGGAGCGGGCGCGCAAAAGTAAAGAGGCTCTCAATGTAGGGTGGGTTAGGCACGCTGGTTGTGCCGTAACCCGCCAACTGTGCCGTCAGGCACTCAAATAAGGGCGTTGTGTTGTTACGCAACGCTTGGTGGGTTACGCAAAAAACGCTAACCCACGCTACCGTTTGGCTCCGGTAAAAATAGCTCCAGCACATCGTTCAAATAGCGCCGTCCCTGTGCAGTGGCGCGGATATGAGTGCTGGTGACCTCGATCCAACCCTTGCGCTGGGCCAGCGCCATCGGCGCCTCAACGATACTCAACGGCAAACCGGTACGCTCGGCGAACAAGCGTGTTTCAAAGCCATCGTTCAGCCGCAGCGCGTTCATCATGAATTCGAAACCGGTGTCGGCTGGCGTCAGCGCGGACTCCCCGCCCACATATTCTGAGGCCGGCACGGCCGCAAGGTAATCACGCGGATTTTTTACTTTCCACAGGCGCTGAATGCTCTGCGTCTGCGCGTCGCTGATTTTGGCGTGCGCCCCGGCGCCGATGCCGAGGTAGTCGCCGAAGGTCCAGTAATTCAGGTTATGCGCGCACTGTTTGTCGGCGCGCGCGTAGGCCGACACTTCGTATTGCGCGTAGCCGTGTTCGCCCAGCGCCTGCTGCCCACGCTCCTGGATCGCAGCGATGGCGTCGTCTTCCGGCAAGGTCGGTGGGCGCGCGGCGAACTGGGTGTTGGGTTCCAAGGTCAGCTGGTAATAGGAAATATGGGTGGGTTCCAACGCAATCGCGGTGGCGACGTCATTGGCTCCCGCGTGCGGTGTTTGGCCCGGCAGTCCGAACATTAGATCGAGATTGAAATTGTCAAATCCTGCTGCGTGCGTCTGTTCGGCGGCGCGGGTGGCTTCCTTGGCGCCGTGAATGCGGCCCAGACGTTCCAGCGCATCGGCATCGAAACTCTGCACGCCAATCGACAGCCGATTCACGCCCGCCGCGCGCAATTCGGCAAACTTGCCCTGCTCGACGGTGCCGGGATTGGCTTCCAATGTGATTTCGATATCGGGAGACACAAACGGCAAGCGCGCGCGCAGCGCCGACAGCAAGCGATCGATCGACTCCGGCGCAAATAAACTAGGCGTACCGCCACCGATGAAAATGCTTTTGAGCTTGCGCCCCCACACGCGCGGCAGGTCGAATTCCAGATCGGCGATCAACGCATCGATGTATTCGCGCTCCGGAATCGCACCCTTCGCTTCATGCGAATTGAAATCGCAGTACGGACATTTGCGCACGCACCACGGGATGTGTACGTACAACGACAGAGGCGGTAAAGCGGTGAAGTGGAAGTTCGCTGAAGCAGCGTCGGCCTTTGCAGCGGGCGCAACGCGCACCGAAACCGGAAATGGGCGTGGTGGTTTTTGCATGGAATAGACGGACCGGGGCTGGCTTTTGCGATCACGCATTCTAGCGTACAGTTCCGGCTCACGTATCAGCGGTGTGCTTGCCATGATCAAACCCCTCACCCCAGCCCTCGGCAACCGCTCCCTGCGTTGCTCTACCTCGTGCATCCATGCACTCGTCTCCCTAAGGGAGAGGGAGAACAGAAAAAGCATTCACGGATATGGCGAAATGTGTTTCGAACTGAAGCAGTGTTGCCCCCTCTCCCTTAGGGAGAGGGCTGGGGTGAGGGGTAAGGTGCGCCCATGAAACCTCCCCGCAAATCCCCACACGCCGCGCCGCGCACACTCAGCAAACCCGCGTCGGCACCGGCCCCCACTGAACGCGCCGAAGTTAAATACCACGGCGCAGGCGCCTGTCTCGGACTGTGGAATCAACGGCCCAAAGACATTCTGCGCGTGTATGTGGAGCGTGCGCGCCTGGCGGATTTCTCGTCGCTGTTGAAGTGGTGCTCAATGGAACACACGCCGTATCACGTCGTCGACAAAGACGACCTGGAAAAACTCACCGAGACCGTGCACCACGGCGGCATCTGCATTCTGGCGCTGGAATCGCGCAGCTTGACATTTTCGCAACTGCGCGTGGCGTTACGCGATAATCAAAACCCGCAATTGGTGATTTACCTCGATGGCGTGGAAAACCCGCACAACCTCGGCGCGATGTTGCGCACCTGCGCGCACTTCGGCGTGCAGTACGTGCTGGGCGCGCAGGGCAGCTTGCCGCGCCTGTCGCCGTCGGCGTGCCGCATCGCCGAGGGCTGCGCGGAATATGTGCGGCTGATCGCTCTGGAACAACCGTTGCTGGATTTGCGCGAGCTGGCCAACGATGGTTTTCAGATCGTCGGCACCTCGGTGAGCCAGGGCACGTCGGTGTACGCGTTCGACTATCCGCAGCGCACGATTTTAGTGTTCGGCGCCGAAACCGTCGGCATGTCGCGCGAGCTGCGCGAGCTCACGCAACAGGTGTTACGCGTGCCGGGCAGTGCGGCAGTCGAGAGTTTAAACGTGTCGGTCGCCTGCGGAATTTTCACCAGCGAATTTTACCGGCGCCATGTCGCGACAAAAAAGCCGGTAACGCCGCCGGGGCATGCAGCGGCACGCCCACACGCAAAGAGAAAATAACCCCATGACGATCCGCAAAAAACCGCCACCCACGCTTCCGATCGAACAGATCGCCGGTTCCATCGTGGTGTTACGCGGACAAAAAGTGTTGCTCGATGCCGATCTGGCGCGCTTGTATGGCGTGACCACCAAACGCTTCAACGAGCAGGTGCAGCGCAATCTGCATCGCTTTCCCGAAGATTTTATGTTTCAAGTCACCGACACGGAGCACACCGCCTTGAGGTCGCATTTTGCGACCTCAAGTCCAAGCCACGGCGGACGCCGCTATTTGCCGTATGTGTTCACCGAACACGGCGCGATCATGGCCGCGTCGATTTTGAACACGCCGCTGGCGGTCGAAGTCAGCGTTTACGTGGTGCGCGCGTTCGTACGCTTACGCGAGATGCTGGTGTCAAACGCGAAACTCGCCCCCCGGCTGGAACAGTTGGAACAGATGCTTGAACAACACGACAGCAAGCTCGCCACGCACGACGAGGCGATCGCCGCCGTGCTGTCCGCAATCCGCGAATTGATGACGCCGGAGGAAACCACCAAGAAGCGCGGGATTGGGTTTATTACCGAGGATGAGTGAAGTAAAAGCTTCTCTTGGTTGGGCTGCATCGTAGTTCCCCCAAGCTACTCTTTAGCTTAATGGTTCCTGTAAATCACCAATGCCATCATCCCACCGAAAAGTATGGCAATCAGGATTACGGCTCGAAGTCCTCGTTTCCAAATCTGGTGATCGACCCGATCTGAGTCGATCAAGATTTTTTGAAGCGGAAGAAATGCTGCCTCAAGTGCTAATGCGAAAAATCCGACAGCGAGAGGCGCTACAAGGCATTGCCACCATACCCAAGCTGGGAAAGCTTCTCCCTTGATCAACATAGCGGCAACACCTAGAAGCGCAATTACCGATCCATAGGCATAAGCACCTACAAGAAACGTAAAAATAAATCGAATTCCTTGGGGAAAGCGCATTGGCGTCAATTCAGTAGGCTGGGTTGATAAACCCAGCGTTTGGAGATCATCAAGGTCATCGCTGGGTTTATCAACCCAGCGTAAGCGATCATTTAACGCCGTTATTCCATTCCTTCTGAACCCTGGATAAAACAAGCACGCCACAGTTCAGTGGCGAGCACTTTATCCGGAGGACACATGAGCAAGAACGGAACACG
>JACQEQ010000083.1 GCA_016200445.1 Gammaproteobacteria bacterium
GACGGAATCGAAATCGGCGCGGGGACGCGGATCAATGCCCACACGCACGTATTGGCCTACGCGAAAATCGTGATCGGATCGCATGTCTTGGTTGCACCCTTCCCGTTGGTTGCAAGTGGCGATCACGGTTACGGCCAAATCGATACGCCGATCATGCAGCAGCGTTACAACCGCAGCGGCGCGATCGAGATTGCGGACGGTGCTTGGATCGCACAAGGCGCAAAAATACTCGGCGGATCGCGCGTCGGCCGCAATTCCGTCGTCGCGGCCGGCGCGGTGGTTAAGGGGAAGTTTATCGACTACTCGATTCTTGCAGGAGTGCCCGCGCGATGCGTGCGTGTGATAGCCGGCAGTTAGCCGGACAGCTTGGTGCGCTCACCGACGGCATCGCCGCGTATGTCGCGGACTATCTCGCGGATCGCGAAGACTTTGGTATGCGCACGTTTTACGGCGAGTCTTTTGCGCTCGCACTGCTCGCAAAGACCGGGCGCCATGATGCCGCTCTAGAAGCAAAACTTCTCAATGCGTTTCACCGCAAGGATCGTCGCGATCCGCAATATCACTGGGAGTTTAATCACTATGGAATGCTCGAGGCGGGGCAGCTCACTGAGCCGCTTACTTTCAAGCATACACCCTGCACCAACTGGACCTTGCTGCGTTCGAACGTGCGCATCGCCGCAGGCATCGACGTCGACACCGCACGGGTCGAGGCCTTGGCGAAATTGCGCCGACGACAGCGCCCATCCGGGTTGATCCTTGACGATCCAGGCGTCAGGTCGTTTCAAAATCATTGTTTCTCACACGAAGACGTATGGCTCCGTGCGTTTAAGCGCGCCGTCGATTTTATCCGCCGTTTTATTCTGCCCAACGGCGATGCGCTCTACATCGGGCGCGGTCAACAGCAGTCGTTCGGATATGCGTCGCTAATTTATATTTTGAGCGCATACGTTGCGCTCACCGGCGATCGCGGCGCGTTGGGAGACGCGACGCGGGTCGCCGAGTTTTTAACACAGAGTACTTGCGCGGACGGTTCGTTGCCGCTCGTGGTCGGAGCAAGCAAGGAGCCGTTACCGCATTCCGACACACCGCAGTGCGATCTGCGTTACTCAGGTTGGTACGCCTACAATAATTATTTTGACTATCTGCCATTTGCAGGCGTCTTTCTCAAGAAGGCCGCCGACATCCTGTCCCGAGTTCCCAATGCCGCTCCAATTTTCAACGTGCAACAGTCATATCGAGACGCGGACTTTTTGAAAATAGTCTGCGGTAACACGATTGCGGTCGTGTCTCGCCCAGGCGGGTACTGGACCAACGATCTGCCAACGCCCTACGTCTACAGCGGCGGCCGCGCGCGTATGCCGTGCTACGGCGGCGAACAATTTGGCAACAGCATTTACTCGCTTTCGGGTCTGCCGTTGCCGATGTTGGGCAACACTTCCATGCGTCGGCGGGCGATAAGCTTTTTCGTCGGGGATCGGCTTGTCGTGATTTCGCCATTGGGGGTGTTGTTGCGTCGATTCGAAATCGGCGAGGGCCGCGTTTGCCTGCGCAATACAGTGATCTCTCCGTTTCAATTGCATGATCGCTACTTGTTCCTGAGCGAGCTTCCGGTGATTCGTTCCGACTACGCATTGACGGCCGTCGGGCCGGCTTATTCAGCGAGCGGCGAATTGATGGCCTACGAGTCCATGCGCGTCGGCGATGTGGAATTGGAGTTTCCCGCGTGAGTGTGAGCATTGTCATTCCGACCTTTGGCCGTGCGGATTTGCTGCGCAGGTTGCTCACGAGCATCCACGCACAGACGTATCCCGACTACCAGGTCATTGTTGTCGATGATTGTTCACCACAGACTGGCGCCTACGAGCGCGTGGTTTCGGAATTCTCACCACGGTTGAACGATTTCACCTTCTTGCGCAACGACTCGAATCGCGGCGCGCCGTTTTCGCGCAACCGCGGCATCCGCCAAGCGAAACATGAATTGGTGGCGTTGGTGGACGACGACGACGAGTGGTTGCCGGAAAAGCTTGCGCGGCAGGTCGCGGTGTTCGCGCAATCGCCGTCTGAGGTTGGATTAGTCTATACCTGGACCGACGTCGTGGAGGATGGGCAGCGGCGTGCGTTTTATCGGTCGCAGATCGAGGGCGTTTGTCTCGGTTCCATTCTCACCGAGTGTTTCATTCCATCGCCGTCGGTAATGGTGCGAAGGCAAGCCGTTGCGAACGTCGGGATGTTCGACGAAAAGTTGCCGAGTTGTCAGGACTGGGATTTGTGGACGCGGATGTGCGCCGCAGGCTATGAAATTCGCGTCGTGCGGCAGGTGCTGACGCTCTATCACAAGCAAACCTCGAACTCTATCGGAAGCTCGTGCCGGGCGCGCGAGGGGTACGTTCGATACTATCTCAAGCACTTCTGGTCGCTGGCGCGATTCGGCAAATGGCGACACTTGGCCCGATTGGCGCGCATGCTGGTGCAGCGATGAGCGCGAGCACGGTTGTATTTTTATGGTTGGCGTTCTTCGTGCTCTGTCCCGTGCTCGATATCGGCGGTCACTTTATCTATCCACCCGAGATATTCATCTACATCGCCTTTGTCGCGCGCTTGTTGTTTTCACGGGGTTCGCAAGCAGGGAATGCGAATATGCCGCGCAGCGCCATTCGCGCCCACGGAGTTTATTTCGCGTTATTTCTCGCGGTTGCCTTGTGGACAGCGTCTTTTGTCGACCAGTCGTTAAACAATTACGATGTTTATATCCTGCGTAATGTGTTGCAGGTCGTGCTGTGCCTTTACCTGTTGGGCGACAAGCTGCGCGACATTGCGGAGGGGCCGCATCTCGACCTGACGTTGTTTAGAATCATCCTCGTGTTGTGCATTCCGGCGATCATCGTTTACATGCAGCGCCTCGATCTGTTTTCGATGCGTAGCCTGATTACCACGTTGTACAAGCCGCAGTTCTTCTTCTTGGATGAGAAATCCTTCGCGGCGTTTCGCTATACGTCGGTATTCAAGGACTTTTTCACGGCGGCGGTGTATTTCACGATGCTCGCGTCGTTCATGTTTTATTTCACGCTCAGGACCACGCTGAGTAGCATGCATCGCTTTGTGCTGACCGCATTGCTCGTGATGGTTTACGGTGCGCAGCTGTTTGTGGCGCGCAGCAGTCTGGTCGCAATCCCGATATTGATCGGTGCAACTGCTCTCTATGCGGCAAGACTCAATCTGCATTACGTGGTTGGGCGTCTGGCGCCCACGGCACTGGTTGTTGTCGCAGCGGGATTTTTCGGCACTCAGTATCTGTTTGAAACAGGGCTCGCGAATTCGAAGTGGGTGAAGGAAGCTTTTGCGTTCGTCGATGATTCAACGAACGCAAAAAGCGACTCAGCGAGCGTGATGCAGCAGTGGAATAAGAGCTTCTACCGGCAAATCGAAAAGCGCGACTTGCTGTGGCAGCCGCATCACGCGTACGACTTGAATGAAAGTAAAAATCCCGGCCTGTATACCGACAGCTTCTACGGCCAAGAGGTTTACCGTTTCGGGATCTATGGCCTGGTGGCTTACGGAGTCTTTGTCGCGTTTATGTTGGCGGCAACCTGGCGCGGCAATCGCTACGTATTTCTTTTGGTCTTGGCGCTCGGCGTGTTGAATATCAAGGGCGGCAATACCTTTTTCATGCCGAAGGTCATTTATCTCTACGCGCTCATTCTCGCGGTAACTCCGTTGCTTGAGAAACGGAGGTCCGTGTGATGCGCATATTTTTCTTCACTCCGCAGCTTCCTCATCCACCGGTCAGCGGCGGCGTAATAAAGAGCCGCAAGATGATCGAGTATCTTTCCGCGCGGCATGAGGTTCATCTTTTTTGTTTATTAAAAGGGTCTGATCAAGACAGCCTTGACGAGCTTCGCGGACGGGTGCCGCTCGCAGGGCTGCATGTGGCCGCTGTGAATATTCCGCGCTCCATTGGAACATACCTGCATAGCCTGGTGAGGGGAGTTCCACTAAGCGTTGTACGTAACCGATCGCGCACCTTGCGATCCATGGTTGACGAAGCAATGACCGTTCCGCCGGACGTGATCTTCATCGACCACTTTTTGATGTTTCAATACGTGCCCGATGCATTTCGCGGGCGCGTTGTCTTGCATCAACATAACGCTGAGTACGTGATGTGGCGCCGCTTTGCGGAGTTTGACGCTCACCGGCTGCGCAGAATGGTAGTCCGCATGGAATCCGCGCGCGTCCGAAACTACGAAGCGCGTATTGGCGCACGTGCGCATGCAATTCTTGCGGCGCCGAACGACATCGAAGCACTGGTCGAGCTGGGGTTGCCGCGCGAGAAGTTTGTCGAGACGCTGCATTTGGGTGACGAACATTTGCTCGACGCGCCGGATATTGACTTCGCACAAACAGAGTTGGCGCTGCTTTGCGTCGGTACGTTGGATTGGGAGGCGAACCGGGACGGATTGTTGTGGTTTCTGCATGACGTTTGGCCACAATTAAAACAGCGCTTTCCGGCACTTCGATTTACCGTAATTGGCCGAAATCCCGGCGTGGAACTCCAGAATTTGGCAAGCACGCTACCGAATCAGGACGAGACATTAGCATCGGTGCGACACCGCTTGAGCTGGCAACTCAAATCGGCGCTTTGCTCCAAGACGCGCTGCAGTGGACAGGAATAAGTCAAGCGAGCCGCGCGTTGGCGCGGGCCCGTTACACATGGCAGGCGTCGCTGCAACGTATAAACGAGGTGATCCATGATTGAATTCGCCGGCATCGCGTTTCATGGTCTGACGCTCGACGATGTTTTTTCCGAACGTGATGGGCTCGCGCAGATTGTTACAGTGAATGCCGAATATATCGTCCGCGCCAATGAAGACGAATGCTTCGGACGAATCGTAAACAAAGGCATCGCCGTGTTCGATGGGCAAGTGCCGTACCTCGTCGCACGATGGAAATACAGACATCGGCACTTCGACAAAATCTCGGGGTCGGAGCTTGTGTACCACATCTGTGAACGTGCGGCGCGGCGCGGCGAGCGCGTATTCTTGCTCGGAGGTTTTGCGGAGAGCAATGCGCGGTCCGTGGACCGTCTGCGCGCGCAATATCCCGGTTTAATGATTGCTGGATGCTCACCGACGTTGCGGCCCTATCCGTTTCCGCACGACCATGACCAATCGATACTAGATTGGGTAGGCCGCTATCGGCCACATTACCTGCTCGTGGGATTCGGGGCTGTGAAACAGGATTTATGGATTAACGATCATCGTCGCGACTTGGAGCGCATGGGCGTAAAACTGGCGATCGGCGTGGGCGGAACCTTCGAGATGGTGTCGGGAAAATTGAACCGCGCGCCGCGCATAGTGCAACGATTCGGTCTGGAGGGGGTTTACCGATTTGCCAAAGAGCCAAAGTGGTTTCGTCTTAAAAGGCTTTTGCTGAGTGTTCGATTTCTAAAATATGTTTAGTGTGGCCGCATCGGCAAGCGTGAAGTGCTGTAGGGGTTTGACACAGCGCGTTCAATCACGTTGGATGGCGGTCGTTATTTGCAAGTTGATTGCGGTGTTTTTTGTGCAGGTGGCTTGGGGGCTAGAAACCGCGCCGATCGTTTCCAATCGCTTACTGGAAGAAATTACAAAATCCCCGCGCCCGTTGTTTGGCATGCACGACAATGTCGGCGGCGACCAAACTGACGGTTTCGAAACCATTACCAAGCAATGTGGCGTTCGCCCAAAAATACTCAGCATGGAGTTTGGATTTTCCGCGCACCCGAACGAAGACTATCGACGTCGTGCGTTGCTGTTCGACAAGCTGAAGCACGCTAGTCAGCAAGGAGGCTTGATTACATTGAGTTGGCATCAGTGCAACCCGACGCTGGACGAGCCATGTACGTTTGAACACGGCGTTCAAAAGCCTCTGCGCAGTGAGGACTGGATTTCGCTACTGTCCGATGGAAGCGCGCTGAACCAGAAGTGGAAAAGCCAGGTAGATCGATTGGCGCGATATCTGACGTCGCTTCAAGATGCAAGCATTCCTGTGCTGCTGCGGCCCTACCATGAGGCGAATATTCCGGGATTTTGGTGGGCAAACGCGGATGCAAAGTATTCGAAACAACTTTGGAAACAACTTCGAACCTATCTCACCGATCATCATGGAATTAAAAATATCGTTTGGGTGTGGTCCGTGAGTTTCCATCCCAAATACTGGGCACGTGTCGGCGAGTACTATCCGGGCGATGATGTGGTTGATGTGGTCGGGCTTGATATTTATCCGCCCACACGAGACGACGAGCCAGATTTCAAACGTGCTTGGACAGCCTTGAAACACATAGCACCAAGCAAACCTTTGGCGCTCACAGAAGTTAGCCGTCTACCGTCGTCGCAAGAACTGCAAACCCGAAAGTGGGTCTATGTTGTGCCTTGGGGGAAAACAATGCTGTTCCGCGACAATACGCGCTCACAAATCTGTAATGCTTTTTCGATATATTGACTGTTCGTGCGCAGACGGCGACCACAAAACTTTAGCTACGAAGTTGTCATGGCAGCGGATTTTCCGGCACCGGAGTGACGTCCTTGTCTCTCTCTCTGCTCAAGTTCGAACCAGGAAGGCGACGCAATGAAAGCAGAGATCAATTTCTCGGAATACATTTTCAGGAACGAACAAGCCATACCTAAGTGGGTCAGCGCGCCGATGTTGTCGAAGTCCGCGCGGTTGAGCTTTCGCGACTGGAGAAGTTTTTTTATTTAACCAATGCCATCGACCGGTTTAGCAAGAATTCGACTCGACCGATCGAGATACTCGATTTCGGAAGCGGGCAAGGTGGACTGACGATCGATTTAAAGCGGTTTTTCGGCAGCCGAATAAACATTGTTGGCTACGATGTCAGTCCCCGCGCGGTGCAGATCGCGCAAGGACACAAAACGGCTTATGGTGCTGACGTTGACTTTATGTTGGATCAAGATTGCGATGTAGTCACGGCGGTGGGAAAAAAAACAATTCGACATCATTGTATCCACCGACGTGTTTGGGCACGTGCCGAACCTGCCCGATTGTTTTCATAAGCTCAATCGCTTGCTTCGCGAGAACGGCGAACTGCATGCGTTCAGCGAGTCAATCACCGGAGAGCGGCTATTCATTGCGAATTACTTAAGAAAGAGGGGTGTAAATCTCGACGACTCGGGGGAAAGTATACCGTTGATCGTTTCGTTCCAAGCAGGACATTGCACGAATTGGTAAATGTCGCGACTCGTTCCATCCGAGTACGTTCCGATAGCGTTGAAACGTTTGCCCAAGCTCGTTGGGATGACGGTGTGAACGAGAAGATTGTTGCGGATTTGTGGATACCTGCGTTGCGCACATACCAAATTCGCTGTTTGCGAGTTCGTTTAAAATTTCCGGTGTAGCGATGATGTATTGCGCGTAAACATGAGTCATACGGTGCAATTCACGGCCTTGTCGAGTCATTCCGGCAGTGCAGCAAATATCGCATAAACAATACGCCCATCCGGTCAGTCACATTGCCATCACAATTCTGTAAACCGGCTGTCACAGTCGCTTGCCATCATGGGCAACCGTCGGTGTTTCGGCTGAGCAAGTTGCGTGCGCTCGCCGGCTACTGCAACT
>JACQEQ010000084.1 GCA_016200445.1 Gammaproteobacteria bacterium
ACGAGGCGCTCGAGGCGCTCCACATCGATTCGGACGGGATCTACGTGGACGGTACCTTTGGGCGAGGTGGACATACACAAGCAATACTGCGGCAGCTCGGCCCGCAGGGCCGGGTATTGTCAATTGATAAAGACCCGGACGCGGTGCGTACCGCGCAACAGCGCTTCGGTACCGACGCCCGTTTTGCGATCGAGCGCGGATCGTTTGCGCGTTTGCAAGAATTAGTAGTGCAGCGTGCCTGGCCGGGACGGGTGCGTGGTGTGTTATTAGATTTAGGCGTGTCCTCGCCGCAGCTGGAAGACGCGCGGCGTGGATTTAGTTTTCAAAACGATGGACCGTTGGATATGCGTATGGACCCCGATTCGGGCATGAGCGTTGCGCAATGGCTGGCGCGCGCGCAGGAGCGCGAGATTGCAGATGTAATAAAAGGCTATGGCGAAGAACGCTTCGCCCGTCGTATCGCGCGCGCAATTGTCGAGCAGCGCGTGATCGAGCCAATTTTGACCACGTTGCAACTCTCCGAAATTATTTCTGCTTCCGTGCCGCGCCGTGAGCCGGGAAAACACCCTGCGACGCGCAGTTTTCAAGCGTTACGCATTTTCATCAATCGCGAGCTTGACGATTTAAGCGCAGCGCTAGCACAGGCATTGGAAGTATTGGCGGCGGGCGGGCGGCTGGTCGTGATCAGTTTCCATTCCCTCGAAGATCGCATCGTTAAACAATTTTTTCGCACGCAAGCGGTGGGTGACAATTTTCCGCGTGGTCTACCGGTGACGGCAGATCAAATGCGTCCCCGGTTGCGCCTGATCGGTAAAGCAAGTTATCCCACTGAAGCAGAAGTTAGTGCCAATCCGCGTGCACGCAGCGCGGTAATGCGCGTAGCGGAGAAACTGGCATGAGCGCGCGCGCAATATTAGTCGCACTTTTAAGCCTGGCAGTGTTATCGACTGCATTGGGCGTGGTGTACAGCAAGCATGAAACCCGGCGCCTGTTTATCGGCGTGCAGCGGCTCGAAGCCGAGCGTGATCGCATGAATTTCGACTGGGTTCGCTTGCAGTTGGAGCAGAGTACCCAGGCGACGCAAGCGCGTATCGAAAGCATCGCTCATGGCAAGCTGGCGATGAATATTCCGCCGCAAGACAGCGTGGTGATCGTCGGACGATGAAGCTGACTGGCCACCCTTATAGATTGCGCCGCATATTCCTGGTGATTGCGCTCGGGTTAGGCGCGATCTTGTTATTTATGCGTGCTGTGCAATTGCAGGTGCTTAATCATGACTTTTTAAGCAGTCAGGGCGAAGCGCGTTATGCGCGCGTAGTGCCTGTTGCTGCGCATCGCGGCATGATTTTGGATCGCAACGGCGAGCCGTTGGCCGCCAGCACTCCGGTGGAGTCGGTCTGGGTTAATCCGCAGGAATTTACCGCAACCAGTGCGCAATTTCGTGAATTATCACAACTGCTCGGCACCGCGCCCGATGTTATCAACAGCACAATTTACGCACACGCCAGCGACGAATTCGTCTTTATTAGACGTCAAATCAGTCCTGAAGATGCGCAAAAAGTGCTGGCGCTTAAGATTCCTGGGCTCGCTCTGCAGCGGGAATACCGGCGCTATTACCCCGCAGGCGAGGTGACGGCGCATGCATTGGGGTTTACCGACCTTGATGATAAAGGCCAGGATGGATTGGAGTACGCCTTCGAGAGCGTACTGCACGGTACGCCCGGTAAACGTAAAATAATTAGAGGTCCGCACGGACACGTGGTTGATGAAGTCGAAAGTTTACGCGAGCCCGAGCCAGGTCGTGATATCACCTTATCGATCGACCGGCGTCTGCAATATCTCGCTTATCGCGAACTGAAAGCCGCCGTACAGCGCCATGGCGCACAGGCCGGATCTGCTGTCGTGCTCGATGTGCAAACCGGTGAAGTGCTGGCAATGGTCAATCAGCCGGCGTTCAATCCTAATAAACGCGAAGAATTGCATGGAGACCAGACGCGTAACCGGGTGGCGACCGATATGTTCGAGCCGGGCTCGACAATTAAGCCGTTTACCGTGGCGGCAGCGCTTGAAAGCGGTAAATTCCGTCCCAGTTCCATGATTGACACCGCGCCGGGATTTTTCAAAGTCGGCAATGCCACGGTGCATGACATCCACAATTACGGGCGCATTGACGTCTCCACCGTGTTGCAAAAGTCCAGTAACGTCGGGGTGAGCAAAATGGCGTTGGAGATATCTGCGGAGCAAGTGTGGACAGTTTTCACGCGGGTTGGTTTAGGTTCTAAAACATCGGCAGTTTTTCCCGCCGAAGCTGCGGGCGTAATAAAAAATTACCGGCAATGGCATGAGGTAGAGCGCGTAACCGCCGCCTATGGTTATGGTGTGTCGGTCACTGCGTTGCAACTGGTGCGTGCGTATGCAGCGTTAGCCGACAACGGACGCATCCGGCCGGTGTTGTTCACGCGTGCCGACGACCGCGCGCAAATCGTCAATGCCGGCGAGCAAGTGTTTCGTCCCGAGCTTACGGCCCAGTTGCGCCGCATGCTGGAAACCGTTTCGCAAGAAGGCGGAACGGGCACCGAGGCTCGCGTTGCCGGTTATCGTGTTGCAGGAAAAACCGGCACGGTGAAAAAAAGTCAAGAAGGCGGCTATGCGGAACATAGCTATTTAGCCGTGTTCGCCGGATTCGCACCGATGAGCAATCCTCGTTTGGCAATGGTTGTGATGGTCGACGAACCGCAAGGCGATGCCTATTACGGTGGTCAAGTTGCGGCACCGGTATTTTCGGCTGTGATGTCCGGTGCATTACGTCTGTTGAATATCGCACCAGACGGCAGTTTGACGTTGCCCGCACGGGTGGCGCTGTTGGAGGGTGGACGATGATGGCTGCACACTCCGCACCCGCTCATATCATGTTAAGCACCTTATTGGCCGGTATTGCCGAGTTGCCTGACAGGGCCGATTGTCAGATTAAACGAATTTGCACCGACAGCCGCGACGTGCAATCCGGGGATTTATTTTGTGCCTTAAGTGGAACGCGCGCGCAGGGTCATGACTTTATTACGCATGCAATCACCGCCGGTGCCGCCGCAGTGGTGTGGGACAAACCTGCCGGAATGGCGAGTGTCGATGCCGCCAAGCTCACGTCCGGCACGCGCTCTAGCGTGCCGCTGATTGCGGTTGAAAATCTACGCACAAAGCTGGGTATGATCGCCGCACGATTTTACGCAGAGCCATCGCACGCGCTTACGGTGTTTGGCGTCACCGGCACCAATGGGAAAACGTCCTGTACGCAATTCATCGCGCATGCGCTGCACGCCGATGCGCCCTGCGGAGTAATCGGCACTCTGGGCAATGGCATGGTGGACGCATTGCAATCGACCCGCCACACCACTCCCGATGCCGTGACCTTGCAGGCGCTGTTGGCTCACCTGCGTCATGCCGGTGCAAAGGCGGTAGCGATGGAGGTGTCGTCGCATGGTCTGGATCAAGGCCGCGTCAACGGCGTGTTATTCAAGTGTGCGGTGTTTACTAATCTGAGCCGCGATCATCTCGACTACCATCCCGACATGGATGCCTATGGTCAAGCCAAGGCACGTTTATTTTTCATGCCGGGTTTGCAGCATGCGGTAATCAACGCCGACGACGTATTTGGCCGCTGGTTGTTGAGTCATGTGCCAGCAGCAGTGAATACCATAAGCTATGGCTTGGCCGGTGAGTCGCACGAGCCGCGCCCGAGCTTATATGCAGAACGTGTTGAGCTGGGCCCCGATGGCTTGAGCATGCGAGTCAATACCCCGTGGGGCAGCGGCAAGATCGCCAGCGCCTTGCTGGGTCGTTTCAACGCCAGCAATTTGCTTGCGGTATTGGGCGCATTGCTGATCACCGGCATGCCGTTCGAGCATGCCTGCGCGCGCGTGCAAAACCTGACCACCGTGCCAGGACGTATGGAGCGTTATGGCGGTGCCGATCAACCATTAATCGTCGTCGACTACGCGCATACGCCGGACGCGCTACAGCATGTTTTGCAGGCGTTGCGTGAGCATTGCCGCGGGAAATTACGTTGTGTGTTCGGCTGCGGCGGCGACCGGGATCGCGGCAAACGTCCGATCATGGGGCGCATCGCAGAAGCCAGCGCCGATGAAGTCATACTCACGAACGATAATCCCCGTAGTGAAGCTCCTAGTGCAATCACGCAGGATATTCTTGCCGGTATGGTTGCGCCGCAGCGGGTGCGCGTGACGCACGATCGCGCGACTGCGATTGCCGACACATTGCGCATGAGCGCACGCGATGATGTGGTGTTAATTGCTGGAAAAGGCCACGAAACGCAGCAAATCATCGGCGACAAACAGTTCGAATTCAACGATGGCTCGCATGTTTTGACATTTTTAAAACAGAGGGCGGGCGCATGACCGCGCAACCTAGCAAGGTATTAGATAGCTTGCAGTTGTCGGACGCCGCCACGGCAGTGGGCGGCGTGCTGCATGGTGTTAACCGCAGCTTTACCGGCGCTTCGATGGATTCGCGCAAGGTTGCCGCAGATGAATTATTCGTCGCGCTGCCGGGTACGCGCGTCGACGGTCATGACTTTTTATCCGTGGCGCGCGAACGCGGCGCTGCAGCGGCATTGGTGGAGCGAAAAATTGCCGACCCGTTGCCGCAGCTGGTGGTCGCGGATACGCGGCTTGCGCTGGGACGGTTGGCCGCGTGGTGGCGTAAACATTACATCTGCCCGGTGATTGGTCTGACCGGCAGCAACGGCAAAACCACCGTGAAAGAATTACTCGCCGCCATCCTCGAACGCTGCGGCGCGACGCTTTCGACGCTGGGTAATTTGAATAACGACATCGGTTTGCCATTGACGTTGCTACGCTTGCGCAGCAGCCATCGTTATGCCGTCATCGAAATGGGTGCCAATCATCCCGGCGAGATCGCGTATCTGACGCGTATCACGCAACCGGACGTCGCGTTGATCAATAACGCGGGGCCCGCGCATCTGGAAGGCTTCGGTACGGTCGAAGGCGTGGCGCGCGCCAAGGGCGAAATTTTTTCCGGCCTACAGGCGCCAGGTATTGCCGTGATCAATGCCGACGATGCCTATGCGTCGGTGTGGGAAAAGTTGATTGCCGGTCATCGCTGCATACGTTTCGGTTTATCTCCCGGTGCGGATATCGGTGCGCATTGGGAAGGCGATGCGGCAAGTACCCGCTTGCATATCCACACGCCCGAAGGCAGCGCACACGCCACATTACATTTACCAGGGCAACACAATGTGCTGAATGCGCTAGCGGCGAGTGCTGCGGCGCTTGCGGTTAATGTCAAGCTACAAGATGTAGCGCTGGGGTTGGAGTCCGCGCGCGGTGCGCCGGGGCGGTTGCAAATCAAGACCGGCCGCAACGACGCTTGCATTATCGACGATACCTATAACGCCAATCCGGCGTCGGTGCAGGCCGCACTGAACGTGCTGGCCGCATGCCGTGGGCGCCGCATTCTAGTGCTGGGCGATCTAGCGGAGTTAGGCGGCGGCGCTGCGTTATTGCATCGCGATATCGGCACCGCCGCCGCCGCCGCCGGGATCGATGCTTTATATACCGTGGGCGAACTTAGCGCGCACAGCGCCAGCGTGTTCGGTGGCGAACAGCGGCATTTTGCAAGTCAGGAGGAATTGATGACGTATCTGCTTCCGATGCTGGCACTGGGCACCACGGTACTGGTGAAAGGCTCGCGCAGCGCACACATGGAGCGCGTGGTCGGCGCGCTGACAGGGGAGGCGTAACGATGCTATATCACCTGACTCAATTGCTGGTACCGGCCTTCAGCGCCTTCAATGTATTTCAATATCTCACATTGCGCGCCATTCTCGGCGTGTTAACGGCACTTGCGATCAGCCTGATTATCGGCCCGGCCATGATCCGTAAGTTGACATTTTACAAGATCGGCCAGACCGTGCGTACCGACGGCCCGCAAACGCATTTAACCAAGTCCGGTACGCCGACCATGGGCGGGGCGCTGATTTTAGTGGCCACTGGAATTGCGACGTTGTTGTGGGCGGACTTGACTAATCATTATGTGTGGATCGTGTTGTTGACGACGATGGCCTTCGGCATCATCGGCTGGGTCGACGACTACAAAAAACTCATCAAAAAAGATCCGCGCGGCTTGATTGCGCGCTGGAAATATTTTTGGCAGTCGGTGTGCGGATTCGCCGCCGCGTTCGCGTTGCTGGCATCGGCACAAGAACCGGCGGCGACACAATTAATCGTGCCGTTCTTCAAAAATATCTCGATTGAGCTGGGTGTGATGTATCTGTTCACGACCTACCTGGTGATCGTTGGATCGAGCAATGCCGTCAATCTGACTGACGGTCTCGATGGTCTGGCGATCATGCCCACGGTGTTGGTGGCCGGTGCGCTGGGCGTGTTCGCGTATGTCAGCGGCAACGTGAAATTCGCCGAATACCTGGTGATTCCGCACATTACCCATGCCGGTGAAACCGTGGTGTTTTGCGGTGCGCTAGTGGGAGCGGGTCTCGGCTTTTTGTGGTTCAACACCTATCCGGCCATGGTATTCATGGGTGACGTGGGCGCCTTGGCGTTGGGCGCAGCGCTCGGCGTATTGGCGGTGATCGTACGTCAAGAACTGGTGCTATTCATCATGGGCGGTGTCTTCGTCATGGAAACCGTTTCGGTGATGTTGCAAGTGGCATCGTTTAAGTTGACTGGAAAACGCATCTTCAAAATGGCGCCGCTGCACCATCACTATGAATTAAAAGGCTGGCCGGAGCCGCGCGTGATCGTGCGGTTTTGGATCATCACTGTAATTCTGGTGTTGGCAGGATTGGCGACACTGAAGATTCGTTGAGCGCTGACCGCCCTCTCCCGCCGGGGGGAGCGAAGCTGAGTTGTTGAGTATGGGCTACTACAAATTGAGGCAAGCTTTGACTTCATCCACCACGCAATCTGCCGCGCAAGAACCCCGGACGCTCATCGTCGGCTTGGGCGAAACCGGGTATTCGGTTGCGCGTTTTTTAGCGAATCGCGGCGTGCCGATCGCCGGTGTCGACAGCCGCCTGCAGCCGCCGGCATTGGAGCGGCTGCGTGAAACCTTGCCGGACGTCGCTTTGTTTCTCGGCAGCTTCGATCCGGTCGCGTTCGATGCGGCCGACCGGCTGATCGTGTCGCCGGGCGTAGCGCTTAACGAGCCCGCCATTGTGCAGGCGCGCGCGCGTGGCGTGCCGGTGCTTGGCGATATCGAATTGTTTGCGCGTTATGTTGACGCGCCGGTGGTGGCAATCACCGGCTCGAATGGTAAAAGCACCGTAACTACGTTATTTGGCGTTATGGCGAAACATTGCGGCTTCGACGCGCGCGTCGGCGGCAATCTGGGTACCCCGGCGCTGGATTTACTGACGGAGTCGCGCCGCCGCGACGATGCTGCGCAAATTAAACACGAAGCCACGACGCCCACCTTGTACGTGCTGGAATTGTCAAGCTTCCAGCTCGAAACGACCGCTTCGTTGCGCACCCGCGCTGCAGTGGTTCTCAACATCAGCGCCGATCACATGGACCGCCACGCCAGTCTGGAAGAATACGCAGCTGCCAAGCAGCGCATCTTTGCGCGCGCTGAAGTGATGGTGGTGAACGCCGACGATCCGATGGTGACTGCAATGCTGGAGCCGCGCCGCCGGGTGCTGCGTTTTGGGCTGCGCACGCCGGCGGACGAACAATTTTTCGGTATTCGCAACATCGGGATTTCCACATGGCTGGCGCGCGGCGACAACCACTTGATCGATGTGCGCGAGCTGCGCATCACCGGCCGCCACAACTGGGCAAATGCACTGGCGGCGCTGGCGCTGGGCGATGCCGCCGGTTTGCCGATGAATCTCATGCTGGAAGCGCTCAGTAAGTTTTCCGGATTACCGCATCGCATGCAATATGCCGGCGAGGCGCAGGGCGTGACATTTTACGACGATTCGAAAGGCACCAATGTCGGCGCCACGCTGGCGGCAATTTCCGGCGCGCCTGGCCGCGTCGTGCTGATCGCCGGCGGCGAAGGCAAGGGTCAGGACTTTGCACCGCTGCGCGAGGCATTAAAATCCAAAGGGCGTGCGGTGGTATTGATCGGCCGCGACGCAGCACTGATTGAGGCGGCATTGGACGGCGTGGTTCCCGCCGTCAACGCCGCCGGTATGGACGACGCAGTTCGCCATGCGCGCGAATTGGCGCAACCGGGCGACTGCGTATTGTTGTCGCCTGCCTGTGCCAGTTTTGACATGTTCAATAATTACGCGCATCGCGGCGAAATGTTTTGCGCCGCAGTGCAGAAGGTAATCACCTGATGCGCGCCGCAGCGATGACCAGTGCCGATGCCGATTTCAAAAACGTCGATGTGCGCAAGC
>JACQEQ010000074.1 GCA_016200445.1 Gammaproteobacteria bacterium
GGCTACCGCAAGGCGATCCTGATCGGCGGCCTGGTCATGGCCATGGGCCACTTTGCGATGGCGTTTCCCGCGCTGCTGATGCCGGCGCTGGGCTTGATCATCATCGGCAACGGCTTCTTCAAGCCCAACATCTCCACGCTGCTCGGTTCGCTTTACCGCGAGCACGATCCACGGCGCGACGGCGGTTTCACCATCTTCTACATCGGCATCAACCTGGGCGCGTTCATCGCGCCGCTGATCGCCGGCACGCTGGGCGAGAAGATCGGCTGGCATTGGGGCTTTGGCTCCGCCGGCGTCGGCATGTTGTTCGCGGTGATATGGTTTGTGCGCGGCCAGCACAAGCTGGGTAACGCGGGACTGCCGCCCGGCCAGGACCGGCTCGACCGCCGTGCCTGGTGGCATATCGTGCTCGTCAGCACCCTCATGATCCCGCTCGTGTACGCCGTGATCGGCGCGGGCAGCGCGCTCACGCCGCTTTGGAACCGCCTCGGCACGGAGCTTAAGGTCGGCATTCCCCTCGCGGCCTTCATCGCTTTTCTCGCGTGGCAGCAAAGGACCTGTACCCGCGAGGAGTGGCATCGCGTGCTGGCCATCGTGATCGTGGGTGTGTTCGTGATTTTCTTCTGGATGGGCTTTGAGCAGGCGGGCGGCACCATGAACCTGTTTGCCGATAAGCTGACCGATCGCGCGCTGCTTGGTTGGGAAATCCCGGCGTCCTATTTCCAGGGCATCAACCCGCTGCTGATCGTGCTGCTCGGGCCGCTGTTCTCCATCCTGTGGACACGCTGGGACCAGTCCCGCTTCGCGCTGCCCGTGTCCGCCAAGATGGGCGTGGGGATTCTTATCATGGGCGCCGGCTTTATCGTGCTGGCGATCGCGCAGGGCCGCGCCGAGACCTTGGGCAAAGTCGGCCCGCAATGGCTGTTCTTCGTGTATCTGCTGCACACGATGGGCGAACTGTGCCTGTCGCCGATCGGCCTTTCCCTGGTCAGCCAAGTCGCGCCGGTGCGTCTCGCCGCGGTCATGATGGGCATCTGGTTCGCCGCCAACGCCATCGCCAATTACCTGGCCGGCATACTGGAAAGCCTGCTGGCTGGTTCAACCATTCCATTGTATTGGTTTCTCGTCGGCAGCTCGCTCGGCGCCGGGGTGTTGCTGCTCTTGATCACACCGTGGCTCAAATCTCATGCATGGCAAAGGCTGACCCGGCCGGCTTTTTTCTGTGCCAAACTCATCGGCAATGATCGTTGAGGAATATCTTAATTTAGGCTCCGCTCTTGACCAGATCGCCCACGTTCTTAACTGCATCTGTTAAATCAGCCGTTGGAGATACGGTTAGCTGGTGTTTGTCATAGATCCGTCCCGGCGGACTTGCGATTGTTGTGAGAGTGTCCTCACACAGCTTGGCAAGTGGTAAATTGGATGCCGCTGCCGTACCGATTTCTGACATCTGCTTGTGGAAGCCCTGGAACGTTGACGCG
Organism: Gammaproteobacteria bacterium; assembly: GCA_016200445.1. GTDB lineage: Bacteria > Pseudomonadota > Gammaproteobacteria > SG8-11 > SG8-11 > UBA6921. The sequence continues at coordinate 1,482 of JACQEQ010000074.1, forward strand.
ATCGCCGACTTATACCCGTAATCTTCCTCCAGCCGTTTCGCGAGGGCGGACTCGCGGCTTGCGTACATCGCCAACCACACAAGTGCGCCCGCCACAGGCAGACGAGACAGCCACAAACGCAGTAGTTCATCGTAGGTCAGGGTTGTTCCAGTTTGATAGACATGCCACAAGCCTTGCGCAGTCAGCAGCACTATTGCGCACACAGAGCCAACGAATAGCCACTGCCACCGTTTGCTCGGGTTTAGAAAACTCTTACGTCGTTCATTGAAGGCGTGGGCAAGGCCGGCGCTTGTCGCTCCCGGCAATAGTCCTGTGATCGTCTGCAATTGAGTAGCGCATTGCGATTCGAGTTCGGCGAGCCGTTTTTCGTAGGCGGCGATGCGTTCTTCCACGGTAGCGGCCTTGTCGGCGAGAGCTTTCGTCTGAGCAGCCGATTCAGTCGCGGTCTCTAGAGCTGACGTGATCGCCGCCGCGTCCGTCTCGGCTGACCCTTTGGTTGTCCGAATGTTTGTAAGTAGCTCGGCGGCAGTGTCTGCCGCTGATTGAGCGCGGGTGTTCTGGCCTTCGGCTTCGGTCGCCTGTTGGGTAGCGGCCGTGAGTACACGATCAAGATCGCCACGAACCTTGTCCGCGTGTTCCTGCGCTTTCTGGATATGATCAGACTTGGTCGCAATCACCGCTTGCTCGTCAGCAATCTGCGTGCTTGCCGCGACTGCTTGTGTCGCAACGGTAGTTATATCGGCCACCTTCTTTTGGACGTCAGAAAATGCGGTAGCGGCTAGCAGCTGTCTTTGCAGTTTCGGTGAACTGCGAAATCTTCTCCATTACACGCTGTGCGTTCGTTAATAACTCGTTAGCGCTTGTTGCAGCGTCGGTGGATTCAAGAGGTGTAGCAGATTGCAAGTTATCGTTCTCAGACATAGTGCGTTTCCTGTCCTTTATTAATAGTCACTTTTCGAAGTTGCAAGTATGCCAATCCAGGGTAAGTTCATGTCCGTGGATGCAGCTCCTCCAGCTCGGTTCGTCTAGTAGCTTGGTGCACCGCAAGTCCTGCAATAGCTTTTGGTCGTATATGGGGTCCCACGCCACTGCGGCCCACTGTCCCTCGTGTGACACCATGATCAGTTCATAGTGATCGAGCAGCTCCAGTTCCTTAAACGGTGTTCCACGTTGCCTGATTAGTTCTTTGATTCTTTCCTCGGGGACGAGCGCAGGCGTGTCCTCACCCATATAAGCACTGCTCACGATATCCATGGTGAAACGAACGAAAGTGGCCAGTTGTCCCATATCTTTTTCGCCATACTCGTGGCAATTATTCGAATCACCTGCGGCGCATGCCGTGCTTATAGCCGCTACAAATACCGCTATCAAAACGATACGCAGGTTACGCCCAGAGCGTCGCATTACCGTTCCCCTCCGGATCAATAGTTCCGGTGTCCAAGTTCCAGTTGGCAATTAATGGGATATCAAGATCGCCTTTGCCTTCAATGGCCGCTGCCATGACAGTCCAGGCTCGGACAATGTTGTCGACTCCAAGCTCAAACACCTTCAAGTAGTGCATCGTAGATGCTTTGAAGCGATTGTTGGGCGGCAGAGCGGCATTCTCGATATACATATCTAAAGCCTCCCGTGGTAAATCTGTACGGGCAATATAGAGCAGGCCTTTGTCTGCCGCCGCATGACGGAAAAACAATGCGTTGATATCGGCCTTGTCCAATGCGCCCACGTATGCGTCGTGCCAAGCTGTAATTTGAGGCGGATTGCGTGCATATTCTTTCGGGTAGACCTCTCGGAGTATTCTGTCCCAGAGTTCTACTACGGCCTCGTCAAACCGCCCTTTAGAATAGTTGAGATGCCGCAGGTAATCGGCCCATTCGCTATTGACGAGTTCGTATCCGTAAGTCTCACGGAAAAGGAAGGAGTCCATGTACATTTCACACTTCCGGTGATCTATCTTATGATCCGCATACTCTCCAACAATGGCGCGAACCACAGGATGAATGCTTGCATCGAGCATGACATGGGAAGCGTAACCAAAGAGCCAGGCGAGGACGCGTAGATAGCGATCGTTGGTTTTCTCAATAGCGTACCGCCCATGCAGATGCCGGATTCCCGTGCGGACCACGTCGCCGGTCCGCTCGTAGTGCATCCGATCAGCCCAATTGTCGGAGGGATCGTGGCTGGTTAGTGCATGATGCAAATACGGGTAATCGGGACCGACAGCGCCGGACTGGAGCCATTCCGGAAAGCGGTTGAGGGCTTTTGCGGTGAAATGCAGGCCCTGCTTTTCCAAGGCAGATTTTGCCCGGTCCGCAGCAATCATGTGAGCAAATGCGCCTGGCACGTAGTGTTCCTCCCTTCCCCCTCTTTAAATTAATTGCAATTTCTAACTGCAACTTTAGCGATTCAATCTGCGTCACCAGTAAGATTAATACCAGCGCCGGTTATGTCAAGTATTATTTAACTAATTTTATAATACGTTATTAATAGTAACGTAAATTGTTATTTGACATTTATTTGCCAAGCACTATACTTTTGCGCCATACGAAGTATGCCCCATCTATTGACAGCTCTATGAGACACTCCAGCCTCGAAGAAAATCGCGATTTTTATACCGCAGTTGGTCGTCGGGTTGCCGATATCAGAAAAGGCCGGATGACTCAAGAAACGCTCGCGGAAAAGCTAAACCTTACTCGAACCTCAGTCATTAACATTGAAAAGGGCAGGCAGCAGGTTTTGTTACATACGCTCGTCAATATTGCTCGTGCACTCCAGGTATCGCCTACAGATCTAATTCCCGGTGAAGAGAATATAGAAGCACTTCTGCGCGATAAGTCCAAAAAGGGGCGAGACTGGATTTTGAAATCGGCAGTCCAATCTAAATGAACAATTAAGGAGCCATAACCCATGGCCGTCCGCCGAAAACAGATTCGAGAGCTAGTCGACTCTTTGCTTGCTAAACACAACGTGAAGCCGGGTACAGTTCCGGTAGATAAGATCGTCCGCGCTTTTGAAATCGAAATTAGGCTTGACGAAGTCGACGAAGGCCTTTCTGGTTTCTTGTTTCGAGACAAAAAGACTGGACGAACAGTAATAGGTGCTAACAAAGGACATCCGCGTAATAGGCAACGTTTCACCATCGCGCACGAACTAGGACACTTCTTGTTGCACGAGGGAGAAACAATACATCTTGATGAAGATCAGGGCGCCTTTACTATCAACCGAAGGGATTTGAAATCAGCGAAAGGTGAAGATGATGGTGAACGAGAAGCGAACTTATTTGCCGCCGAACTTCTGATGCCTGCTAAATTCTTGGATCAAGATCTCCAAGGCAAGAATGTGGATCTGCTGGACGACGATTCCTTAAAGCGATTGGCGAATAAATATGCAGTTAGCGTCCAAGCTCTTACTTTTCGATTAGCAAATCTTGGTTATATCAAGCCCTAAGTTTTAACTCCGATCTATTGCTCAACTCTTAAAAAAGGACCGCGCATATGGAAAACAGAGAGATGCCAATTCCAATTGACGCAACTTCCGATCTGAGACGTTTCTTAAACGCTAAAAGGTTTGGTGCAATCCTTGCGGATCCTCCATGGCAATTCCAAAACCGCACTGGCAAAGTAGCCCCCGAGCATAAACGGCTACAGCGTTATACAACGTTAACGCTAGAAGATATCAAGGCACTACCTGTCAGTGAAGCGGCTGCTGAAACAAGTCATTTGTACTTATGGGTACCCAATGCCTTGCTGCCAGAAGGCTTAGCGGTGATGGATGCTTGGGGCTTCCATTACAAGAGCAACATCGTATGGCACAAGATCCGTAAAGACGGAGGCCCGGACGGACGTGGCGTCGGCTTTTACTTCCGCAATGTTACTGAGTTGATCCTATTTGGTGTACGAGGCAAGAATGCCCGAACGCTTGCCCCGGGCAGAAGCCAAGTCAATTTTATCGCGACCCGTAAGCGCGAACACTCGCGTAAGCCTGATGAACAATACAGGCTTATTGAAGCCTGTAGTTCCGGCCCTTACCTTGAATTATTCGCCCGTGGAGAGCGTCCGGGTTGGCTGGTGTGGGGGAACCAGGCTGACAATGGGTACTATCCAACCTGGGAAACTTACGCGAATCATTCACGCGCCAAACCCGAGAGTGAAGAATTTTGCTTTGAATAACCAGCAACTATTCTTCGGTCTCTGGTTCATCTTCTACTTCAATTTTGGCATGGGGATCAAAGGTTACGGTTGAAGCCGGTAAACCGATAAGCAGAAGTGGGCATGGATTACCCACGCCACGATCGACGCGATCCATCAGTTTTCGCCAGTGAGTCGTCGCAGCACCGAATTTGTCAGATACAAAGTGTTCGGTCCAGGCCTCAGCGAAAGGTTGCGGATTGCGAGGCCGGTTTACTCGTTTATTTACTGCGTTGATCTGCCTACGCGTTGGGTTTAATCCAAGTGTTTTCAGATCATCAAAAGACTGAACGTTGCGCTCCTGGGTAAATCGATGGACCATACTGCGCATTTCGTCCTGCAAAGATGATCCGCGAGTTACGATAATGCCGACACTAATCGCACCCTCAGCGTGAAGTCGTTTGAAATTCTCCAGGTCACGATCGAAAAACGGGTCCTTGTTGTTCCATTCAATTTCCAGCACAACTGTCCCCGCTGTCAAAGCTTGTCTTATTCCAATTCAGAGCGGCCAAGCTGCGGCGCAAACGCTGTGTACCCTTAGCTTCTCCTCCTCCAGATCAAATGATTTCCGTGATTGGGATCTCTAGATCAATGAGGCAGTTTTCAAGTTCAGCTAATGCCTCTGGAAAATCTTTCTCCAGAATCGCAGCGGAATGGGAGATAAAACGGATCTCAAACCCCCGTTTATTTATGCGATCAAGCAGTAGCTTCTTTTTACGGGCCATTCTGTCAGAACCGATAGATCGGAGTCGATTGAACCCCGTTTCTTTGTTGATGGCAAGCATGTCCCGCCGCCAATGCGAAATCAACCCTTGGGGTGTAGGCCAAGGCCCTAATTTTGCGATTTCATAGCCAAGGCCGTCACTTCCCCCGTTCGCAAATTTACCCGGAAGGATTTCCGCACGAACAGGAACCGCCCGGTTTCCGCTTGGACCACGTTGGTGTCCGCGGTGGGTTGCAACACGATCCAGTCACTCGGGGTCTTGGCGTTGACGTAACCACTGCGCGCGTCGTCGAATACCGGCAGGCGGATGCGACGTTCCTGGCCGCCGCGCGTGACGATCAGAAATTCGCGATGGGCGACAGTGCCCGGGTTGTGCAGTTCCAGCCGATAAGAAATGTTCTGGCCGTTGACGTTGAACGTCGCGGTGCCGCTGGTTTCAACGTCCGCTGACGTGGGCGACGGCAGCCACACGCCGTAGGCATCATGATGCGTCTTGATCACATATCCGCTCGAACCGAGGATGACCACCACGAGAATGAGCGTGAACCACTGATTATGCTCATTCCAGTAGGCGATGACGGCGAGGATCAGAACGGTGGGCAGGCAGAGGACCAGAGTGGTCACGATGACCGATTCCCCGAGAGTCAGTTGATCGCGAAACCAATTCGAAATGAATCCCAGCGCGGCGACCGCCGCGACCGTGTAGATCAGAGTGATGATGACGATGAGTTTCTTCATGCGCTCTTGACGCCGCCAAGCATGTCCCGCCGACCATACGAAATCAACCCGAGGGTCAGTCTTAGCGCAACTTAGCCAGCTTGATAGGAAATCGGCGAGGAAATTAGAGCGTCTTAAGCAACGCCGCTTTTCGGTGGTTTTTCGAGCGTATATCCCGGCTGTAACTTGGAATATAAGAACTCAGGAGCGAAATCCGCCCCATTTGGCCACACCAGGGTTTGTAGTTCTTCGTCTACTTTGAACTTGCGGAACTCGGACAGGTTCTTGAGTGGTTCGAATACTTCACCCCATAGCTCGCTTTGCAGATTCACATCTCCGGAAACGCCGTCCGCGAAACGAATCCAGATCGTATATCCGTCTTTGTATCTAGCTTCGACAAGTCGCGGTGTCAGGGTTCTCACTCAAAAAGCTCAATGTATCGTCTTCGAGCTTATGCCGCCTTGCGGCGCTTCATCGCCTGATCGAGGTCATACGTC
>JACQEQ010000041.1 GCA_016200445.1 Gammaproteobacteria bacterium
AGCCGAGAGTCGCAACGCGTTCCAATTCTTCCATACTGCCGATTTTGCTGGTGGCATGACGGCTGAGCGCCAGCGCCAGATCGTCGTGATGGATGCCGCTGCCGTCGTCGCTGATGCGGATCAAGCGCATGCAGCCCTGCTCGATGTCGATCTCGACATTACGCGCACCGGCATCGATGGCGTTTTCTAGCAACTCTTTGACCACCGACGCGGGACGTTCCACCACCTCGCCGGCGGCGATCTGGTTGGCCAGATGCGTGGGCAGTTGTTGAATGCGGCGCGGTGTGAGGGAGGCGGTCATGGACATGATTATAGCGCTCTAATTTACGCCGCTACACGTTGCCGCTTCGGCAGATTTTACCCACGGAAACTCCGGTAGCTTGGCTTACAATGCCGCACATGACTACCCCGCACTCGCCGCCGCGCATCGCCGTGTTCTGCGCCGACCCGCACTTGCAAGATCAAACTGCGGAACTCGCCGCCAGGTTGGGTCTGCCGATTGCGAGCGGCAGTACTGGCTGGGGCATGCTGCTGACACTCGAAACCACCGGCAGCGCACCCGGTTACATCGTCATGTTGCAGCAACTCGGCGTGGATGCGCCTGGCCCGATCTATGTAGATTTCGTCGGCGGTAAAGCGGGTCATCGCCGCCGCGCGGCCGAGGGGCGCAAACAACCGCTGGCGCGCGCCGCCGGCTTAAAACACGGCACCAATCCGGTGGTGCTCGATGCCACCGGCGGCTTAGGACGCGATGCGTTTGTGCTCGCGACGCTCGGCTGTAGCGTGCAAATTCTGGAACGTTCGCCCATCGTCGCCGCGCTGTTGCACAACGGTCTGCAACGCGCGCACGCCGACGCGGCCACGGCGCCGATCATGGAACGCATGACGCTGGTCAACGCCGACGCCCGCGCCTACCTACCCGCGCTAAGCGGCATGCAACGCCCCGACGTGATCTATCTCGATCCGATGTATCCGCATCGTGACAAAAGCGCGCTGGTAAAAAAAGAAATGCGCGTGCTGCGCGCACTGTTGGGCGATGACGACGATGCTGCTGACTTGTTACCCATTGCGCGCCACGCCGCCAAGCACCGCGTGGTAGTCAAGCGGCCGGGACGTGCGCCTTCTCTTGGCGGCGCGCAACCCAGCATGCGTATCGAAAACGAAAACACGCGCTTTGATGTGTATCTGTCGTTGCAGTGATTCAGGCGCCAACTACAATCAATTAACCCGCTCAGCCGAAAGCCGATATGATTCATCAACTCTGTTATCTCGATACCGATCATGACTGAACACGCCGATGTTCTTACCGTCCTCAATCGCAGCGTGCCGCTGTCGGCCAAGTTGCGTGCGATTCACCAGCAGCTCGGCCTGCAATTGCCGTTTATCCACCGTATTGCGGTTGCAACCTACGATCCGAAAACAGACCTGGTCAAGACTTTTATTCATAGCAGCCACGACGACAACCCGCTGTCGAATTACCAGGCGAAATTGAGCACCTCGGACTCTCTGGTGCAAATCGTCAAGACCGGCACGCCGCGCGTGACTAACGACTTGTCGATTTACGCGCAAGGCACCCAGGAACATACCCGGCGCATTGCAGCGCAACACTACGGCGCCAGTTATACCTTGCCGATGTTCGCCGACAACGTATTTTTCGGCTTTGTGTTTTTCAACTCTTACGGCAAGGATGTGTTCGTGCCGGCGGCGTTACCGACGCTCGATGTGTTCGGTCACCTGATCGGGTCGTTGATCACCAATGAATTGATGTTAATCAAAACGCTGCTGTCGACCATCAAGACCGCACGCGATATGACCAACGAACGCGACCCGGAAACCGGTGCGCATCTGGATCGCATGTCGCGCTTCGCGCGCTTGATCGCAAAAGAACTGGCGGGAAAATTCAATTTCGACGACGAATATATCGAGCATGTGTTCCTGTTCGCGCCGCTGCACGATATCGGCAAGATCAGCGTGCCGGATCGCATTTTACTGAAGCCCGGCAAACTCGATGCGAATGAATACGAAGAAATGAAAACCCATGCCATTAAAGGCCGGCAGATCATCGACACGCTGCTGCTCAACTACGGCTTGGATAGCATCCAACGCATCGATGTGCTGCGTAATATCGCCGAATATCATCACGAACAATTCGACGGCAGCGGTTATCCCGAAGGGCTCAAAGGAGAATCGATTCCGATCGAGGCACGCATCATCGCGGTGGCCGATGTGTTTGATGCGCTCACCAGCCGCCGTCCATACAAAGAAGCCTGGAGCAACGACGATGCGTTTGCTGCGCTGAGCAGGCTTTCCGGCCAGCAGCTCGACCCGGTTTGTGTGCAAGCTTTAGTCAAGAATCGGGCCCAGGTCGAGCAGATTCAGAAACGGTTTATTGAAAATAAAGAAACGGAATAAATAGCGCCGCTATACTCGAATTTGCTCTAGCGCTTCCGCCAGACGTTTCACGCCGCTGACCTCAATTCCTTCCGCATCGTGTTTAGCCAGATTGGCGTGCGGGGCTATGGCGTGTTTAAAGCCATGTTTTGCCGCTTCACGCAGGCGTTCCTGACCGTTGGGCACGGGCCGGATTTCTCCGGCCAAACCGATTTCGCCAAATACCACCAAGCCATCGGGTAGCGGTTTGTTGCGCAAGCTTGACAATATTGCCAGCACCACCGCGAGATCGGCACCGGTTTCAGTGACGCGCATGCCGCCGACGACATTCACGAATACGTCTTGATCGTAGGTGGCGATGCCGCCATGGCGGTGCAACACCGCCAGCAACATGGCGAGACGATTTTGCTCCAGGCCCAAGGTCACACGGCGTGGATTGGCGATGTGGCTTTCGTCGACCAGAGCTTGTACTTCGACCAGCATCGGACGCGTGCCTTCGCGCGTGACCATAATGACACTCCCCGGCACCGGTGCTTCGTGGCGCGATAGAAAAATCGACGACGGGTTGGTCACCATGCGCAGACCCTTTTCGGTCATCGCGAACACGCCCAATTCGTTCACGGTACCGAAGCGGTTTTTCATCGCACGCAGCACGCGGTAACGGCTGCCGCTGTCGCCTTCGAAATACAGCACGGTGTCGACCATATGTTCCAAGACGCGCGGGCCGGCCAAGGTACCTTCTTTGGTGACGTGTCCGATCAAGAAAATCGCCGTGCCGCTTTGTTTAGCAAAACGCACCAGCGCGGCGGTGCTTTCGCGTAGCTGCCCGACCGCTCCCGGTGCCGATTGCAATTGCTCGGTGTAAACGGTCTGCACCGAGTCGATCACCATCACCTGCGGCTTCTGCTGTTGTGCAACTTCGAGCACTTTTTCCACTTGGGTTTCAGCGAATAGCTGCATGCGCGGCGCGCTGACGCCCAGCCGTTCGGCACGCGCACTCACCTGGGCTAATGATTCTTCGCCGGTGACGTACAACGCGGGCACGTCTTGACTCAATGCCGCAACCGCCTGCAACAACAGGGTCGATTTGCCGATTCCCGGATCGCCGCCGATCAACACCACTGAGCCGCGCACCACGCCGCCGCCCAGCACGCGGTCGAACTCCGGCAGCGCCGTGGACATGCGCTGCTCCGGCACCGAACCGACGTCGGCCAAAGACTGCACCGTCGCCGTCGCGCCGCTATAATTGTCAAAACGTGCGCCGCGCTTGCCGGACGATTCCGGCTGAATTTCTTCGACCAAGCTGTTCCATGCACCGCAGTCGGCGCACTGCCCTGCCCACTTGGGCGCTTGCGCACCGCACTGCGTACACGAATAAATGGTTTTGGTTTTAGCCATGGGATATCACTTCGGCGCTTCGCGGTAACGCGCCGTATCCCAGCTTAAATCGCGATACAGCTTCAAACTCTGGAATGATTCGTCGGTAAAGCTCACCAAGCGTTGCGCATAGGCGTCGAGTATGCGCGCATCGCGCAACAGCTCTTCGTCTTTCGCCGGTGTCGCAAGAGCACGCAGGTCTTGCGCCTGTTTACTTAATAGCGCAACACCTTTGAACGGGCGTTTGTCGCGCAAGGTGGTGGCGACTTCATCGATGACATCCGCCGTTTTTAAAATGGCCAGCGAGCGCTGCACTGCCTTGTTGGGTTTGGTCAGTGCCAGATTGGGGTCAAGTGTATACACCAAGGCCTTACTGGCTTGCGCAGTCAAAATTTTATCCGCTGCGGTGTCGCGATAACGTGCTGAGACACTGACCAAGGCGGCGGTGCTGTTATCGGTTTCCGGTGGCACGTTCACCTCGACCAGATACACTTTTTCACGCCCTTGCTTGAGCTCGGGCACGGTCACGACGATTTGCCGGTCACGCGTGACGTACTTGTCACTGATCCACTTCGTTCCTAAGGTCAGGCGTGGTGCAAAATTAATTGTCAAGCTCAGGTCCGTGTAACGTGTCGCGTGCATGTTCACGATGACATCGCTCAGCCATTGGGTAAGCGAAAATTCCTGGTTGAATAAATCGTAAACGCCATCGCCGGTGCTGCTAAGTTTGGCGAGGAAAGCCACATCGGGCTTTTCGCCCATGGCCAGCACCGACACGCCGGCGCCGTGGCTGACCATCACCTCTGCCATATCGACGACATTTTGTTGTTGAGCTGCGGTGAGTTTGCCGTGTTCGCCGACCAGTAAAATGAAATGATGCTTGCCGTTTTCCAACGGTACGAACAAATACTCTTTTAGGATCGCTTCAAGGTTGTCGCCTTTCATCTCAGGCTTGAGTGTTGCAAACGGCAGTTTGATGCTGGACGGCAGCGTGCCTGCGTCGAAGGTCACAGTAGAACCCGCTGGCAGGCGTCGCTGCATTACCGCAGCGGCATCCACCAAACTATTAATTTTTACTGCGGCATCGCCTGCATCGTCGCGACGCGGCAATACCATCAGAACGTGAACATGGCTGACGCCGATCGTCGGCGGAAGTGTCGAGACCCCGACTTGCACCATGCCCGTGCCGCCTTCGCGCAAAAAGAAATCGAACTGTGACATGGCATGCACCGCCAACGGCGCATCGACCGGCGCACTGAGGTGGTGTTGATACGCATCCAACACCAAGGCTTTGTTCGTGGCTTGATTGGGAGTGAAGCGGTCTTGCTCGATATTGCTTTGCAGGATGCTGGTCGGTTTGAGCTCATGCAGCGACGAACAACCAGCGGCAAATCCAATCCAAAAAATGACAACAGAAATTCTCATAAAAGCTAATTTAGCGTGATTCAACTTCATTTCATGCCCCTTCGCTTAATTGTAAAGAACCATACACTTTGACGTGCCGGATAGTTACGCAATTACACACAGGTACGTTACTTAAACACCACTGAAACATTCTTCGAGACGCAAGTCTCAGTTCTTGTATCTCACGCTCTATACGATCTTACTTCAACTGGTCTGCACAGGATCGGCTGAATTTAGCATGTAATTTGGGGGGCTCGGGGAACGCTCCTCACCATCAGGTTACGTGCTGATACCCTGGGGTTAGGAACCCCTTTCGTCACTGGAGGCACTATGAAACTTATCCGTGTAATTCTTCCCATCGTTGGCGCGCTGGCCGCAAATGCCGCGTTCGCGCAGTCATCGTTTGTTAACAACTTAAATAACTTGTGCACTTCGCAAACACCACCGCGTGGCGCACCCAATCTAGCCTGTAATGACTGCCATGTAGCAAACCGGGCAACTCCAACAACTCAGCCTGGATACCTTGCCTACTTGCCGGGCGGCACCACCGCGATGAAGTTGGCACTGTGTTTAGCAGCTACAACCACTCCGACTCCGGGTCCTGTCGTAACCCCGACACCTGGGCCGGTCGTAACCCCGGCACCGGGTGTAACCCCGACGCCCCGCAGCCGTCCGCCGCGTCGCAGCCGTAAAGAAAAAGAAAGAGAGTCTGACGATCGCGACGATTAAGTTGCTTAGCGCTTAATTGTGAGTAAAAAAACCGGGGCTGCGTAAGTAGCCCCGGTTTTTTTATTTCCCAGCCGCTTCAGGATCTAAACCATAGGTTGCTAACGCGCTGCTGATTGCGCCATGACGTGACGAATATTTTGCTTAATCTCCTCTGAAACTTTTTTCGCGACGTGAGTCGCAGCTCATGGTGCAGGCAGTGTGTACGATCCGTTTCGGTTGACTGCTATCGGATCAGCCTAATTTAGCGCGTAAACATGGGGGGTATGGAGAACACAACCTGTTGTCAAATTTACGCGCTGAAACCCCGGGGTTAGGAACCCCTTTCGTAAACTGGAGGCAATATGAAATTTTATCGTGTGTTATTACCCATGGCTTGCGCATTAGTTGCGAATGACGCCTTTGCATTCGGTTCGTTTGCAACCAACTTAAATTCATTGTGCACTTCACAAGTGCCTCCTCGGGGCGCACCAAATCTAACGTGCAACGATTGTCATGACCCGGCTGGCACAGCGATTATTACCACTAAACCTGGCTATGTCGCATACTTGCCAACCGGAACCGCCGCACAGAAACTCGCACTGTGCTTACCGGCAGCACCAACACCGACACCGATGCCAACCGCGACACCGACGCCGATGCCAACCGCAACCCCGACGCCGCGTCCCACTGCAACCCCGACGCCGATGCCAACCGCAACCCCGACTCCGCGTCCCACTGCGACACCGATGCCGACTGCAACGCCGACACCGCGCCCTGTCACAACGCCCACACCGGTCGTGACACCAACACCGGGTGTAACGCCTACACCGCGCAGCCGTCCGCCGCGTCGAAGCCGTAAAGAGAAAGAAGACGATCACGACGATTAAGCCGCGCATCTAGCCGCAAAAAGCCGGGAAGAATTTTATTTCTTCCCGGCTTTTTTATTGCTCACGCGGTTTTTAAATCAATCGTCGATTTCGGTTACCCGCACCCGCTGTGTAATGCCGCAGACCAACTCGTACGGAATCGTCGCCGCAGACCGCGCAATTTCTTCAACTGGCAAGCCCTGGCCCCATAAAACGGCGGGATCGCCGACCTGCGCCTGCGGCTGACCACGTAGATCGACGGTGATCATGTCCATCGACACGCGGCCGATCAGTGCCACACGCTGACCATTCACCAGCACCGGCGTGCCGCTGGCGGC
>JACQEQ010000078.1 GCA_016200445.1 Gammaproteobacteria bacterium
AACGTGTTGAACGACTTTCTCGACTACAACGACTTCCTCGGCGTCGCCGATGCGTTGATCGAAGACCAAGGCTACGACGGTGAATTCCAAGTCGCGAGTTTCCACCCGCGCTATCAATTTGCCGGCACGCAAATCGACGACGCCGAGAATTACACCAACCGCTCCCCTTACCCAACACTCCACCTGTTGCGCGAAGCCGAGCTAGAGCGCGCCATCGATAACCACGGACACAGCGAAACAATCCCCGAGCGAAACATCCGCACACTGAACGAACTCGGAACACAACACCTGCGCGAGTTGCTCGGCCAATGCCTGCGAGACAAACCATGAGCGCGACCGCGAAATTGATCGGCATCGCCATCAAACCGAAACGCTTGCAGCCGATGCAGGAGTTGACTTCGATCCAGCTGAGCGTCGAGTTAGGGCTGGCCGGTGATCGCTGCGGCAAACCCGGGTCGCGTCAGGTAACGCTGTTGTCGCAAACGGCATGGCGCGCCGCGTGTGCCGACCTCGGCGTGGATCTGCCGTGGACCATGCGCCGCGCCAATTTGCTGGTCGATGACTTGCCGCTGTTGCAATCCACAGGAGCTCGCATTTTGATCGGCGACGCCGTGCTGGAAATCACCGGCGAAACCGACCCCTGCTCGCGCATGGAAAAAGCGCAACAGGGGTTGTTCGAAGCGCTGCGCCGCGACTGGCGCGGCGGGGTTTGCTGCCGGGTCGTGCAAGGCGGGCTGCTCGAATTGGGGATGGATGTTGAGTTGATATAAATTCAGTGCGTAGGATGGGTGTAGCGCAGCGAAACCCAACAACAGCCGCCGCCGAGACACCGCGTGTAATCGCCTCCTTTCAATTGAAAAACGATGACCGACTATCGTCGCCATGGTCGTGCTGCCCGGGCATCTACATGCCATTTGGACTCTGCCGGAACACGGCGCGATGAAAAATGATCAAGGCGCGATTCTCGCGCGGAATGCCGCGCGGCGAACGGCACGCCGGATCGCGGAAGGCGAACGCGGAATATGGCATCGTCGCTATTGGGAACATACGATCCGCGACGACGAGGATTTGCGTCGGCACATCGATTACATTCATTACAATCCCGTGAAGCACGGTTATGTCTGTGCCGTGGCCGATTGGCCGCATTCAACGTTTCACCGCTACGTGCGCGAGGGTGTTTATCCTGCGGATTGGGGTGTTACCGCAGATGTAGTCGACGCGGTTTTCGGTGAATGATGGGGGGCGCTGCGCTGCACCCATCCTACGCGCTAATTACTTACACCAATTGCAGACCAGCGCAGTTCGGTAGGCTGGGTTGATAAACCCAGCGATGGGCATAACGATCTCGCGAATGCTGGGTTTATCAACCCAGCCTACAACTACAGACCCTTGGTCTCGGACCCCAATGGCACTACCTTTAAGCGCCGCCTTGGTTAGCGGAACGCTTAAGTAGAAGCGTCGAAACGGGGTGAAGAAAACTCGGTAGGCTGGGTTGATAAACCCAGCGATGGGCATGACGTTCTCACGAATGCTGGGTTTATCAACCCAGCCTACAACCACGGACCCTTGGTCTCAGATATCCAAAGAATCCTACAACACGGCGAATCCACGCAAGTCTTGCTTCGTAACGTTGCTACATTGCACGTCGTTGACCTGCGCCAGGCGCGGACCTTCCCACAACCAATCGCAAAATTCATTAATGTCACGCTCCGCTCCGTAGACGAGGACTTCAACGCTGCCGTCGGGAAGATTTTTGGCGTGACCGGCGAGGTTCAGCGCCTGTGCCCGGCGTTGGGTGGCGGCGCGATAACCGACGCCTTGCACGCGGCCGGTAACGATGCAGAGTTTGCAAATTTTCATGGCTCGACACTGCGTTGCACTTTGTGCGGCGTCAGCTTCGCCAGTAACCAGCTGGCGCGTTCTTCGCCGGTCGTGACGTAATGGAAAATATTATGATTGCGTGTCACCCACTCCATGCGGCGGCGTGCGTCTGGGCTGCCGCAGAACAACACGATGTCGCCTTTGTGCAGCGATTCGCCTTCGTCGGGCAGCAAGGTCAATTCACCGCTGCGTTTTAGTAGTAGTGCGATGCTGGGGAGCTGTTGATTACGGTCTTGCGGATCGCGGCGCAGATCGCTGATGCGCACCCGTGCTCCTTCGGCTAGGGCGCGGCTAACAGCGGGTGCAGGATGGGAGCGGATGTCGACAATCCAACGATCCGGATTGTGTTCGCCCATGATAGCGCGGATGCGCCGCTGCACCTCGCCCGCCCAGGCTTCGTCTTCGCGCTGCGCGAGGCGCAGAAAATCCACGATCAGCGGCGAGGTGATGATGGAAAATACTTCACCGGCCAGTACCCGGCTGCACTGCAACACCAACGGAATGCGCGCCGCGCGGAACAGTGCGTCGTTGTCGCGCTGGTTTTGGCGCGCAACGATAAAAATGTCCGGATTCATCGCGCGTGCGGCCATCACAATCGACAGGTTATGCGCATCGTTGCCGGTGCCCGCAACCAGCGCGGCCGCCGTGCGTATCCCGGCAGCAACCAGCGTGCCGGTTTGGGTGCCGGCACCATGCACACAACCCCCGTGCACAGTGCCGGCAATGTCAAGATCGGCTTCGACGACACCGCAACTAATCTCTTCGCTGCGCAGCACGTCGTGCATGGCCTGGCCAAAGCGCCCATAACCGCACACGATCCAATTGCCGCGCGGCGGATGCAGCGGCGGCGACCACGCTTCGCCGGGCACACTGGTGAGCTGTTCGTCCAACGCATACAGGCCGGGTGCATGCACCGAGTTTTTCAAAATGCGCGCGAACAACTCGAACGGATTCAGAATGTAGTCGGTGCCGAACGCGGCGAGATTTGCGGCGGCGTCTTTGGTTTGCGCGCGTGCGATCGTCAGCATGCCGGGACGCAGCAGTTTTACCGCGATGGCGATTTGCAGATTGGTCGCATCGTTATTAGTCAATACCAGCGCCCCGGCACAGCGGCGGCTGTGCAGCCCGGCCAAAATCAAGCTGGCAGGTCTGCCTGCATCTGCACATAAACCGGGCACGTGGATCGGCAGCTCGTCCAACACCAACGCATCAATACGGTCGGCGTTAATGTCGATGACCACAACGCGCATCCCGGCATCCGCCAGGCCGCGCACCAACAAACTGCCGGTATCGCCGTAGCCGCACACCAGATAAAACGGCTCGGCGATGCGGCGCACACCGCGCGTAAATGTCAACTCCCGCGCCAACGCGCGCAATGCCGAGTCCTGCACCAACGACAGCATCATGCCGATGGCGTACATCCAGGCGATGACGCTGAGGTACACGACTAACGTCATCCACAGGCGTTGCGCATCGGTGAACAGGTAGGGTAATTCGCCGAAACCGATGGTTGTCGCGGTGTAGCTCACCACATAAAACGCGTGCAGAAATCCCATGTGCCACGCATTGCCGTGATCGTCCTGGCCCGGAATCAGCACAAAGCCGAGCACCGCGACGGCATAGATGGCGATCAGCGCCACCAGCGGGAGTTGCAGGCGCCGTAACAAGATGAAGACGACGTTGAACATGGCGGATTAACGCCGCCCCATCAAGGTCTCGGACACCAGCAACACCACCGACACCACGTTGGCGAGCACCGCGCCGGCCGACAGCGACACAATCGATGCGGTGTTTTCCGCTGTCATGCCGGTGTGCGTGACATTTTCCACCACGCCCCACACCACGGCGGCCACCACCAATTGCGACACGGCCACCAGACTGGTGGCCAGCAGCACCGCGCCCAGGTGGGTGCGGTCGCCGAGTTTCAGCACCAAAGCGATCAGGTTCACCACGATTGCGGCGAAAAATTCGTACACGTTATGGTGCGCGGGATTTTCGAGGTCGCCGTAGAAGAAACCAAAATTTAATGTGAGTGCTAACAAGATGAAAAACGCAAAGACGACTTTTTCCAGATTCATGCTTCCTCCCGTAAACGACGTGCAGCGACAGCATGCACCATTGCGCACGGCTACCCAAGAGCGCCTTGCGATGACCGCTGCTTAAGCACGGTCAGTCGGCGGGAAATTTGCGCACGGCATCGTAGTTAGCATCGGTGGTAGGTGCGAACCCGTTAAGCTGAATGTCCAATCCTTCCGGCGCTTTAGGCCACGCCAAAATTGCGTTCAATAGTAGCTTGCGATCCGCTTCCGGCACACGCGAGTGAACTGCGAACAATGCTGGTGGAATTGCGTCGGTTTCGGCAATCCCGCGCAGGGTTTCGCGCGACGGATTTTTCAGATGATGCATCGCCGAGGGGGTAGTACCGCAGGCGTCGATTAAGCCGATCAAAACATGCTGCAAACACGACGCGTGCGAACGCAAGTACACGTATTCGATATTCTTCCCCGCCACCAATCCGTGCTTCCGCAAATAAACACGAATCAAGCGGCTGATGGCTGCGTCGCGCGGCGGTAATGAGATGCGCTTGCCCTTCA
>JACQEQ010000089.1 GCA_016200445.1 Gammaproteobacteria bacterium
AGCGTGTAGCCCGACAACTCCTGCGCGATTTGCATCACCTGCTCCTGATACAAAATCACGCCGTAGGTCGGCTTCAAAATCGTTTCCAGCGCCGGATGCGGATAGTTCACCTTAGCGCGGCCGTGCTTGCGATTGATAAAGTCGTCGACCATGCCCGACTGCAAGGGGCCGGGTCGAAACAAGGCCACCAGTGCGATGATGTCTTCGAAGCAATCCGGCTGCAGACGCTTGATCAAATCTTTCATACCGCGCGATTCGAGCTGGAAAATCGCGGTGGTGGCGCAGGCTTTCAACAGATCGAAGGTCGGCTTGTCGTTGGTCGGCAGTAAGGTGATATCCAACGCCGGTGCACCGTCGGCCGGGGCCGCAGCATGAATCGCATTGATGTTGCGCACTGCCCAGTCGATGATGGTGAGCGTGCGCAGCCCAAGAAAGTCGAACTTGACCAACCCGACCGCTTCGACGTCGTCCTTGTCAAACTGCGTGACCAGATTGGCCCCACCTTCTTCGCAATACAGCGGCGAAAAATCGGTGAGCTGCGACGGAGCAATCACCACGCCGCCCGCATGTTTTCCCGCATTGCGCGCCAAGCCTTCGAGCGTACGTGCCAGGTCAATGAGCGCGCGCACATCGTCTTCTTCGTCGTAAAGTTTTTTGAGTTGCGGCTCTTGCTCGAGTGCTAGTTCCAGTGTCATGTCGATTGCAAACGGGACCAGCTTGGCGATTTTGTCGACGAAACCATAAGGGTGCGCAAGCACGCGACCGACATCGCGCACCACTGCCTTGGCCGCCATCGAACCGTAGGTAATGATCTGCGACACCTTGTCACGACCGTAGCGCTGCGCCACATAGTCGATCACGCGGTCGCGGCCTTCCATGCAAAAGTCCACGTCGAAGTCGGGCATCGACACGCGTTCAGGATTTAGAAAACGCTCGAACAGCAATTCGTATTTGAGCGGATCGAGATCGGTGATGCCCAAAGCATAGGCGACCAGCGAACCGGCACCGGAGCCACGACCTGGCCCCACCGGCACACCATTGTTGCGCGCCCAGCGGATGAAGTCGGCGACGATCAGAAAGTATCCGGCGAACTCCATCTTGGTGATCACGTCGAGTTCGAACTTCAAACGGTCGTCGTAGGGTTTGCGCTTGTCGGCGAAATCAGGCGCGGCGCGATCCAGCAAAACATTCAAGCGCTGCTCCAAACCCGCATTGGATTCGTCGCAGAAAAATTCCGTGATGGTCTTGCCCGCCGGGACCGGAAAATCCGGCAAAAAGTTTTTGCCCAGCGTCAGTTCAATGTTGCAGCGTTTGGCGATTTCGAAACTGTTTTCCAGCGCTTCGGGCAAATCGGCAAACAACTCCGCCATCTCCTGCGGCGAGCGCAAATATTGCTGCTCGGAATACAGACGCGGGCGGCGCGGATCGTCGAGCGTGCGCCCGTCGTGAATGCACACGCGCGCCTCGTGCGCGTCGAATTCGTCTTTAGTCAAGAACCGCACATCGTTGGTCGCAACCAGCGGCGTGTTACTGGCCAGGGCCAACTCCACCGCGAGCGCAACGTGATCTTCATCATGCTCACGCCCGGTGCGCTGCACTTCGAGATAAAAACGTTCGGGGAACAAACCACGATAGTCGTCGAGCAATTGGCGCGCGACTTCGGCATGACCGGCCAGCAATGCCTGACCAACATCGCCCGCACGCGCCGCCGACAGAGCGATTAATCCGTCGGTGCTGCCCAGGAGCCAGGACTTGTCCAACATCGGCCGGCCCAGATGCTGACCTTCCTGATAACTGCGCGACACCAGCCGCGTGAGATTCAGATAACCCACGCGGTTCTGGCATAGCAACACCAAGCGCGTGGGCTGGTTGGCGTCGAGCGCGTTGCGTATCCACACATCCACGCCGACGATGGGCTTCACGCCTGCTGCCAACGCCGCTTTGTAAAACTTCACCAGCGCAAACAGGTTGCATTGATCAGTCACCGCCACCGCCGGCATGCCCGCCTGCGCAGCAGCCTTCACCAACGCGTCGACGCGCACGATGCCATCGACCAGCGAATACTCGGTGTGCAAATGCAAATGAATGAAGGGCGAAGTCACGGGGTGAAGTTTCGGGCGTGATCGCAGTCGATGCAAGACTTGCTTTTTACGTGAGTGAATTCATCCGTGTCGCACTGAAAAAATCCCGCTTGAATCCGGGCCTAAAAATATGTTTGACACCAACGCGCTCAAAACGTAGAACTTCGCGTCGCAGGTAATTTCGAAAGCTTCAATTATGAGGAGTACTTTTATGAGCAAAGGCCAAGACAAGAAAAAAGAAACCAAAAAGGCCCCACCAAAACCCTGAAAGAATAACGCGCGGAAAAAAAAGCGAAGAAGGGTTAATACCCCCAGTGTTGTGGACCGGCAGGCCCCGGCGTCCGCAGGGTGTTTTGGATTATCTCGTCTTCCCTGCTTCAATCTAATTATGGCGAATCTGCCACATTTAAATTTCTCGAATTCAAAAAATCTTGGCGTGATCCAACCCCAAAGGCCAACCCGATGAGCAAAGCCAAAAAAAGCACCATTGAAGTCAAAGGCACGGCTATCGGCATCGTCTCCGAGAAGGAAGCAGACTACATTTGCCTGACGGACATCGCGCGCTACCGCGATGCCGAGCGCACCGACTACCTCATCCAAAACTGGCTTCGTAATCGCAACACCATTGAGTTTCTAGGCATCTGGGAACAACTCAACAACCCTGGTTTTAATCCCATCGAATTCGATGGGATTAAAAAGCAGGCTGGCCTCAACAGCTTCGTCCTCACGGCCAAGCAGTGGATCGAAAAGACGGGTGCCATCGGCCTGATTTCCAAGGCCTGCCGTTACGGCGGCACCTACGCCCACAGAGACATCGCCTTCGAATTCGCCTCCTGGATATCAGTCGAGTTCAAACTCTACCTCATCAAGGAATTCCAGCGCCTCAAGGAAGATGAAAACCACCGCCTGTCACTCGCCTGGAACCTGAATCGCACCCTTTCCAAGCTCAACTACCGCATCCACACCGGCGCCATCAAAGCGCACCTGATTCCGGCCGCAGTCACCCCGGCGCAGGCCGTCATCACTTACGCCAACGAGGCGGACCTGCTCAATGTCGCCCTCTTCGGGCAGACCGCCAAACAATGGCGCGACGCCAACCCCAAGCTGGAAGACAACATGCGCGAGCACGCCAGCATCGAACAATTGCTGGTGCTCGCCAATATCGAGGGCATGAACGTGGAACTCATTCGCATGGCACTGTCGCAAAGAGATCGTCTCAAACGTTTGAACGAAATTGCCATTCGCCAGATGCAGGTGTTGACCTCAACGTCTGCAATCAAACAACTCAAAGGAAAATAGTTTGCTCGGCACCGACACCAGGCGCCGCATCGACACTGCACGCGACATCTTCGTCGGCAAGGTGTCCGACCCTAAGAGCCCTTCTGTGCGAACAGCGTACCCACGAACACCGAGATACGGCGCATTGAAGCTCCTCGACGGCTGGCGGTAACTAATATTGCCAGGGCGGGAACTCCACCCTGCACGGGCGCCCTCGAGCATGTCGCAACTGTGGTAGGCGCAACTGCCATTGGGGCAGCGGCACAGGCGGTGATTTTTGCGCGAACGTTGGAATGACCCTCGGTACGTCTTTATATTTTTAAGACCGCGTTAGCGGTGACCCACATGAATCACCAACTTTAAAGTAATCAAGATTGATTATTTACGGGCGATACGCAATTATCAAAAGATAATTCTGTATTCAAGGGGATCAGCCGCCATGTTTATCGAATTTAGCGTTTCCAATTTTCGCTCTATTCGGGAGCGCCAGACGCTCAGCTTAGTCGCTGGATCGGATGTGAAACACCTCCCGCAAAACGTCATCGCGGGCGAGAACGATGAGCTTCGCTTGCTTCGTTCCGCCGTGATCTACGGACCCAATGCCGCCGGCAAGAGTAATCTCCTGCGTGCGTTAGAAATCCTGCGGCAATTGGTTCAGGGTTCTGCTACCGGCCTTCAGGAAGGCCAACGCCTACCCGTCACGCCGTTTCTGTTTTCCAAGGCGTTCGCGGAGCAGCCGTCGGAGTTCGAGATTATTTTCATCGCAGATGATGACGTTCGTTATCACTATTGCTGCGTGGCGAGTGTGGAACGAGTGCATAAGGAATGGCTCGTCGCGTATCCGCATGGTCGCTCACAGCGTTGGTTCGAGCGCGAATACGATCCCCAGACCAAGACCTACCAATGGTGGTTCGGTCCAAACTTCAAAGCGGAGCGCGCCGAGCGCAAGGTCTGGCAAGACTTTACACGCAGCAACGCGCTGTTTATTTCGACGGCGATTCAGCTCAACAACGAGCAACTCCGGCCAGTGTTCAACTGGATAACTCAGAAACTGATTGTTGTGATCCCTGGCGTCGATTGGAATCCGCAGTTGAGTTTGAACCTGCTGCGCGATGGCAGCGGACAGGAGAAAATCAGACAATTCATGCAGGCGGCCGATGTCGGTATCGACCGATTGGAACTGGTGGAGGAAGACCAACCCGCCGTAACTCCTCCCGGTGCTTTGCTGCCTGGTCAGATGCGTATTCACCTTGAAGTTGCTGTCCCACCGGGTGCCACACCACCTGCGCACAAACGCGTGCGTATCCTCGCGTGGCATAAGCGCACAGATTCAGCCGAGGAAGTGTCACTCGACATTAACGACGAATCTGACGGTACACGAAAATTATTCGAATATACCGGTGGGTGGTCGCGCGCGCTTGAATCGGGGGCGACGCTGTTCGTTGACGAGCTGGACCGCAGCCTGCACCCGTACATGACG
>JACQEQ010000095.1 GCA_016200445.1 Gammaproteobacteria bacterium
GAAGGCCGCGCCGAGCGACAGTAGAACGCGTGCAGCGGCAAGGTCCGGCGTCAAAGTCTGCACGACAGCGGGGGCTAAGTGGCGCGAGGGGTTATTAGCGCCAAACGTTTGCATCAAGCGAGAATTTATCGCGCGCAGCAATAAATGCAGTGGTTCCTGGCGCAAATGCTCGAATGACGGCGCTTCGTTTTGCTCTGGTGTTGACTGTTTCGAGTCTTCGTCTTTTTTTATCGGATCGACAGCGGGGATCGCGCCGATGTTTTTTAACTGCTTATCTTCTTCGACGCGCGTTACCGGGTCTTTGCCGGCACCGGTAAGCTGTGAAATTTCCATGGGGTAAATCTCCCCGCATTAGCAACCTTAAGCACAGTGTAGCAAAGAACCTGTGCTGCGCTGCGTCACCGTTAACGATTATAAGCGCGCACGCTGGTCGCGAAACGTAAAACCTTCCAGTGCCAGGTCTAGATCACGCGTCAGCGCCAGAACTTTGAATAGTTCGCCCATTTCCGCCGGCGAGGTCAGTTTTTGAATTTGTTGCGCAACGCGCCAATGCTCGACATCTGTGGCGTGTTCGTTCACGAAGCGATCTATGCCTGTCGACAGTAGAAAATAGGTTTGATTGGAAAAGCCTGCCACATGCAATCCACTGTCGTGTGCGGCGTGCGCAAGCGCTGTGAAATCAATATGGCTGGTGATGTCCTGCAAGCCCACCCGTGTGAGCGGATCGTTGTGTACACGATGCCGGTAATGACAGACCAGTGTGCCGTCGTTACGTTGCGGGTGGTAATACTCAGGGGCGGGAAATCCGTAGTCGAATAACAATACTGCGCCGCGTTGCAGCAGCGGCGCGAATGTACGCAACCAGGCTTCGGCGTTGAGATTGATCTCCGTGGTGTAGTTGGCAGGTAAGTTCTGGGGTAGTGCAGCGATGCGCGCCCGTAACGCGGTGTCGCTCAGTGGACCGTCGCACCATACGAAGTGATCTCGATTCCATGTCACGTACTGCTCCATTGCGCCGCTCATAGTTAAACGCACGCGGTGAACCGGCATTGCATCGAGCAGCTCGTTGGCGAGAATCACGCCTTCAAATGCGGTCTCAGGCAAGTGCTCCAGCCACACCACGCGCGATGCAAGATGCGCAGCACGCGTTTGCAGTGTTTCATGTTGGCGGGCGCGCAAGCTCGCGCTCAATTCGAGGATTGCATAACGTTGCGGCAGCGTGTCTAAGCGTTCTAATTCCAACAAGATATCGGCTGCCATGACACCGCTGCCGGCACCGGCTTCGAGTACAGTGGGTTGTTTGCAGGCGCGCAAGATTTGGGCGCACTGATGTGCGACACAGCGTGAAAACAACGGAGAAATTTCCGGCGCGGTAATGAAGTCACCGTCCGGCCCAAACTTGCGTAGGCCGTTCATATAATAGCCAAGCTCCGGCGTATACAGTGCGAGCTCCATGAAGCGGTGAAAGGTGATGCGCTGCTCGCGCGCGATTTCTGCACAGATCACGCGCGTCAGTTGTTCGCTGCACGCGCGTACATCGGCGCCGGGTTCGGGGAGAGACAGTGGACGATTCATCATGGCTGGATAATTCTACTGGAATTTTGCCGGGAGTCTGAATGCAGTACAGTTAGCGTATTGAAGACGGCTGGGAAATTTTCAGGAGCGGGTCGATGGAAACGAATGACAGTCTTGCACAGCAGGTAGTGTTGATCACCGGTGCAGCACACCGCATCGGTGCGCGCATCGCCCATACCCTGCATAGTGCGGGTGCAAATTTGGTGTTGCATTACCGTAGTTCGAAACAAGCGGCAGAAGCTATCGCGCAGCAATTAAACGCGCAGCGTGCCAAGTCGGTGGTGTTGGTGCAAGGCGAGTTGCAGGACACGCGGCGTGTACCGCAAATCATCAATGAAGCCGCTGCCGCTTGAGGCCCCGGAAGTGCGTGTCAACGCCGTAGCGCCGGGGGCCATTTTGTGGCCGGAGCACGGTCTTGACGAATTGACCAAGCAACGCATCGTGTCGCGGACGTTTTTAAAACGTCAGGGTGAACCGAGCGACATTGCCCAAGCCGTGTTGTATTTGATTCGCGACGCCGGTTATATGACGGGCCAAATATTGACTATTGACGGGGGGCGTTCGCTGAACGGTTAATGTAGGAGTTTGCCCTCGGCGCGATTCGCGCCGGGGGCAAACTCCTACATCGGATGAAAAAGAAAAGCCCCGACCCTTACGGGGCGGGGCTCTGCAATGTGCAACAGTGAGCTTTGTACTATTGCAATTCGCCTTCGATCACGGCTGGTGCGGCAGTGACCACCGGCTTATCGCTGAGCGAGAAGCTGATTGTGCCGATATCCGTCGCTGTAGGTAGCGGCAGTGTGGATGCGAGACCGCTGACGCTCAGGGCTGAGCACAGTGAGATGTCTTGGTCTTTCATGGTTTGCTCTTTCTCCATGCCTTTGATGACGAAGTTACTGGTGCCGTCGGTTAGGATGGCCTGGTCTGCAAGGGTGATGGACGCATGCCAACGGCCGTTCGTATCATCAACCCAGGGGAAGCCCCACAACTCGCCCGGTCCGCCGTATTGCAGACGGAATTTTTTGCCGTCGAAGGTGGCATCACCGTTCGCATCGTTGGCGGTACTGTGCGTGTAGTTAAACTTCAGTGGTTTGTCTTAGTTGGCGTAGCTGCCATCGGA
>JACQEQ010000072.1 GCA_016200445.1 Gammaproteobacteria bacterium
CATCGCAGGCAAGGGCATGCTGATCTCGGAAGGCACGCGCGGCGAAGGCGGCTATCTGATCAACAGCGCGGGCGAGCGCTTCATGGAAAAGTACGCGCCCAAGGCGAAAGACCTGGCCAGCCGCGACGTGGTCAGCCGCGCCATCGCGGTCGAAGTGCGCGAGGGACGCGGCTGCGGGCCGAACAAGGATCACATTCTTCTGAAGATGGATCACCTCGGCGCCGACCTGATCAAAAAACGCCTGCCCGGCATCCGGGATCTATGTTTGACGTTTTCACATCTCGATCCGATCGACAGCCCGATCCCAGTGTTCCCGACCGCGCACTACACCATGGGCGGCATTCCGACCAACCGCAATGGCGAAGTCGTGGTGCCGGTCGCGCACGGTCCGGAAGAAGCGATTCCCGGTTTATACGCGGTTGGTGAATGCGCCTGCGTTTCAGTGCACGGCGCGAATCGTCTGGGTGGAAACTCACTGCTTGACATTATCGTGTTCGGCCGCGCCGCCGCGAATCACATGATCGAGTTTCTGCGCGAAAATAAATATCACCGCCTGATGAAACCCGGCAGCGTCGACCGCGCGATGAGCCGCCTGACGCGCTGGCAGCAAACCGGCGACGGCGAGTCGGTGGACGGCTTGCGCAATGAATTGACCAAGGCGATGGAAGACCACTGCGGCGTATTCCGCGTGAAAGAGGTGCTGCAGCAAGGCGTCGACAAAGTCGCCGCCATCGAACGTCGCCTGCAAGACGTGCGCTTGCAAGACCACAGCAAAATCTTCAACACCGCGCGCATCGAAGCGCTGGAACTGGAAAACCTAATCGACGTCGCCCTCGCCACCGTCTGCTCCGCCCTCGCCCGCGAAGAAAGCCGCGGCGCCCACTCGCGCGTCGACTTCCCCAAACGCGATGATCAGAAATGGCTCAAACATACCTTGTATTCGAAGGAGGGTCGCAAGCTTGACTTTAAACCGGTGCGGCTCAAGCCGCTGACCGTCGAGCCTTTTATACCGAAGGAGCGGGTGTATTGAATTACAGGGTTAGTGATACATGAATTATCGAAAATGTTTAGATGATGCCGTTTGTTTAGTTTCTGACTGCGAGTCAAGCGTGTTCGAACTGAAGAAGCTTTATGTGTCGTCGCTTGAAAAAAAGGAAATTGATAGTCGACTTTATGTTCGAGTAAAAAACATTCTTGAAAATTTACGATCAGCTTTGGATTTTTGTGCTCAAGCGATGGTGTTGCAATATTCCGATAAAATACCCAAAAAAGTATTTTTTCCTTACGCACCGTTGAATGTCTCTGAGGAAAAATTCGAAAAACGAATTGCAGAAGCCTTACCGGATTTAAGATTCAAAAGGCCAGATTTGTTTCAAATGATCATGGCGATGCAACATTTTAGTCATGATGGGGCGAAATGGTTTCCTGTATTTATGGCACTTAACAATACGAACAAACATGTGCATTTTGTTCCAAATGAAATTACCGAAGGCGTGTCTTTAGAATTCAACGGATCGAAAATTTTTGCGTCGAGTATTTCAATAGGTGAAACCGGTTCAATTGAAACCGACGAAGGCATTCTTAAAGGACCACTGCACATAACTCCTCAAAATGTTCATGAGCATTCTGATTTAGGTGTGGTGAGATCGGAATATTGGGAGGCGATATTTATTGAAGGCTATGGTTATCCAATGAACGCATATGAATTTAATAGCCATTGTGTCCGAGCAATCTCATCTGTTGTTAAACAGTTCAGTGCAGCAATGCCCTAACCGTTTGCTCGATATTGACGCTGCTGAACTCGCGCATCGTCCTGGGTAACCAAATCTTATCTGGAGGCTTCTGTGAAGAAACTGGTAATCCTCGTAACACTGCTCGTATCCGCTCAGGCGTCTGCCAATTGCAGCGAGTTCATGGATAACATCAAGCAGTACCAGCTTGCTTACTCCAGAGCCTCGACAATCTTCCAACAGCAAGCGGCCTTGACCTCCATAGAGATTATTCAAAAACAGTATCTTGGCGAAGCGTGTAAGTTCAAGTTAGACGCCTACGACGGTCAGGTCCGCGACGAGCGGATAAAGGCTGCTAGGGAACAGGAAAAGAAGGACGCTGCACGTGCGGCTATTGAGAACAAAAGCCGGCGTGAGGAAGAAAAGAAACGGCGTGAGCAGGACGAGAAATTAGAAATCTACAATACGTGCATCACGAGCTTACGCTTCGACCATGAGGCCATCGATAAATGCAACGCCGCCTATAGCGGCCGATAGCGCGGTAGGCTGGGTTGAGGAACGAAACCCAGCAATGACGTTCATGACCTCACCAACGCTGGGTTTATCAACCCAGCCTACAGGTCTGTTATCACTGTGGGTTCCTACAGAGTAGGTATACAGCATGGAAATATTCGAATGAAACATATAGCGATAGCGTTTGTTTTTCAGTTGCTTTCTTTTTCGGCAGTCGCGGGAAATATAGCTAACGTTTTTTCTGAAGGTATTTTTGGCGTCAAATGGGGAAGCAATAAATATCAGGTTATGGAAGCAATCCCTGGAGGCAAGATCGGAGACGAATTCGGAATTGTTACTTACACGATAAAGGATGGAAGAACTCTATTTGGAATCGAAAGACGTAAAAATAATTACGCTAAATTCAATTTCGATTCCAACGACCGCTTGGTAGGCGCGACAATAGAGTTTCCAGATTCCACAGAAATTTATGGCGCTCTGCTAACAAAAATAAATACGACATTTGGGCAAAATTTTCAGCCAGTTCCGAATTCATTAGGTGCGGCCGTAGTGAAATGGCCTGAAGAAGAAGGAATAACACTTCTCTTGTCTTATATTTCTGGAATGTTCAACTCTGGGAGCGTCCTATTTTCCATTGGTTACAGGTTGCAGCCAGCCAACGTGTCAAAAGATGAGCTCGGGTTTAAATGAAGCGCGGTAGGCTGGGTTGAGGAACGAAACCCAGCAATGACTTCCAACACTGGGTTTATCAACCCAGCCTACAGTTCTGAACCTAATCGAATCGTACAAGGCTAGCGCATGAAAATTGACCAAGAATACCTAAAGCGCCTCCTCAACACTTTTGTTGATTCATCGGAACATTTTGT
The DNA here is from genome assembly GCA_016200445.1 of Gammaproteobacteria bacterium. Classification (GTDB taxonomy): domain Bacteria; phylum Pseudomonadota; class Gammaproteobacteria; order SG8-11; family SG8-11; genus UBA6921. The sequence continues at coordinate 3,110 of JACQEQ010000072.1, forward strand.
TGAGCTAAGCGACTTTCAATCCAACTGCATTGCAGTTGATGAAAAATTTATTTTTCACATGCAGATGCTCGAAGATCAATCGCTTATTGAATGTCTAAATAAGGACAAGGACCTTGGGTACAGCATCACGATGAGCGGGACTTCCTATTGGACAAGTAAACCACTGAGGCTAACGGCGCCAGGTCTAGAATTTGCGGAGGCTCTCAATCGGAAAGAAATATGGGAAGCCCTGAAGTCGGGTTTCAAAGATGCTTCGTTGTCCATACTTACGGCTGCATCTAAAGAATTGCTAGCAGCCTTCGTAAAGAAAAAAGCAAAAGAACATTTTGGTTTGTAAAATCGAGGTGTGCCATTGGGGTCAGACACCAATAGCGATAATTCAGGGGTAAATCCAGTATTAATCGACGAAGGGCGCAACACATGAGTGGTGTGACACGTAATGAGAAAACGCAAAACCCGATCCCGATATGATCAATTCGGAGATTGCATTATGTCGTGCGGCGCTGCGTGCGCGTGATCGTGCGCAGCGGTCGAGCGGGTACGTCGTGGTGTATCGAAACGGAAAAATTGTCAAAGAGAAGGTGAAATCCAAGAGCGCTTAGCTGCGGTGCTGTAACTCACACTTCGACTTAATCCCTTTTATAGACGATGTTCCTGACAGGATTTCAAACCATGATTTTCAAGAGTAAGCCCAAAGTCGTCGGATCGACACCGTTCTCGGAGTTCATCCGCAATGCGTCTTCTGCTGAGAAGAAACGCATCTACAAGCGCGTGCTGGAAAAAGCTTCCGAAAGCCAGAACCGGGTTTTGGTCCGAGCCACCACGGCCAAGGAGACCGCCCGATCCCGTCGGCTCGTGAAGAAACGGGTTGCCAGACCCGGTCAGGGAAAAAGTGGTGGATTTTCGTTTACGGGTTCCCGAAGAACGAACGCAGTAACATCGACAAGGACGAAGCCGATGCATTGAAGAAACTTGCCGCACATTTGCTGTCGCTGACGCCATCCGCTTTAGATAAAGCTCAGCGTGCCGACGAACTGATTGAGGTCTGTTGCGATGCGTAAAAAGAAATCAGCAATTCTTGAGACGGTGCACGAAACGGCTAAGGGGCTGTTTGACGCAGGCGTGATGGATCAAGTCACATTACGTGAATTTGATCGGTTGAGTTTGGCTCCGGTTGAGCCGCCGAAACGCGCTGGGTTGAGGAACGAAACCCAGCAATGACATTCATGACATCACCAACGCTGGGTTTATCAACCCAGCCTACAGTTTTTTCAAGGAGCTATGAACATGAAATGTCCCGTGTGCGGTGGTGCCGAGCTGGTGCATGACACCCGCGATATGCCCTATACCTACAAAGACAAATCGACGACCCTTCCAGCGGTTACCGGCGATTATTGTCCGGCGTGTGATGAGGTCATTCTCGATATGTATGAATCACGCCGCACCAGTGCGTTGATGCACGAGTTCACCAAGCACGGCAAACGGGGTTAGCCACCAAAAGGCACTACCTAAATGAAATTCCTGATCTACCGCTACAACCCCGAAACCGACGCGCAGCCGCGCATGCAGGAGCACGTGCTCGCTGAGATTCGGCCGGACATGATGCTGCGCGATGCGCTGATCGAAATCAAAGCGCGCGACGAGAGTTTGAGTTTCCGGCATTCCTGCGGAGAGGGCGTGTGCGGCTCCGATGCGCTGAACATCAATGGCCGCAACGGGCTGGCGTGTATCACGCCGCTGGCAGATTTAAGCGAACCGATTGAAGTGCGTCCGCTGCCGGGCATGCCGGTGATTCGCGATCTGGTCGTGGACATGAGCCAGTTTTTTAATCAGTACCGCGCGGTGAAGCCGTATTTAATCCGTCACGACGCGGAACCTGAAGTTGAATACCGGCAAAGCCCGGAACAGCGCGATCAACTCGACGGCTTGTACGAATGCATCCTGTGTGGCGCGTGTTCCTCGGCCTGCCCGTCGTTCTGGTGGAATCCGGAAAAATTCCGTGGCCCCGCCGCGTTGCTGCAAGCCTGGCGCTGGCTCGCCGACTCGCGCGATCAGGCCGGCGACGAACGCCTGGAAGATCTCGAAGGGCCGTATAAATTATTCCGCTGCCACAGCATTATGAATTGTGTCGAGGTCTGCCCGAAGGGGCTAAATCCGACGCAAGCCATCGCAAAAATTAAAGAGCGAATGTTGCAGCAGATGATCTGATGGTATTTACAATTGTCTCGATTGCGCCGCTAATTGGCGTTACCTATACTGGTAGCATTAATTCACACCGAGGAACATAGGCCATGGGCAGCGCTGTCAAAAAGACTATTTCTATCCCTGCCGATTTGGCGAAGGAGGCGGAAGGCATCGCGCGTGCGGAG
>JACQEQ010000070.1 GCA_016200445.1 Gammaproteobacteria bacterium
CATTTATTTGCATCGTCACCAAGCGCATCGCGCGCTGGATTTGCATCCGCTGGTGAGTCATTTTTTTCGCTTCTGGTTGTGGCTGACTACCGGTATGCGCACCATCGACTGGGTAGCCGTGCATCGCAAGCATCACGCTGAATGTGAAACCGTCGACGACCCGCACAGTCCGCAAATTCTCGGTATTAAAAAAGTTCTGACACAGGGCGCGGAGCTTTACCAAACCGAGGCAGCGAATCCAAAGACGCTGGAGCAATTTGGTAAAGGCACACCCACCGATTGGATCGAACGTAATCTCTATTTGCGTTTTTCCTACCTGGGTATTGTAGTGATGCTATTGGTCAACGTCACACTGTTCGGCGCGTTAGGGCTGACGGTGTGGGCAGTGCAGATGATGTGGATTCCGGTGTGGGCGGCGGGTGTCATCAACGGCATCGGCCATTGGCGCGGCTACCGCAATTACGAGTGTGCGGATGCGTCGCGCAACATCTCCCCTATTGGACTGTTGATTGGCGGTGAGGAGTTACACAATAATCATCACACTTATCCGAACTCAGCCAAGTTGTCTTCTAAATGGTGGGAATTCGATATTGGCTGGATGTACATCCGTATCCTGGATGTTTTACGTTTAGCGCGTGTGCGGAAAGTGCCGCCCAAACCATTCATTGTACTATCTAAAGCGCGAATCGATGCCGACACGCTTGCAGCCGTAGTGATCAATCGTTTTCAAGTCATGTCGCGCTACTGCCGCATTGTGATCTACCCGGTACTCAAAGAAGAATTTCACAAAGCCGATGTTTCATACCGGCAGTTGTTCAAACGCAGCCGTACCCTGTTAGTACGCGAGGAGTCGTTGCTTAATGCTGACGCCAAGCTCAAATTAGAAACAGTGTTAAGTCGCAGTCAAGCTTTGCGCACTGTGTACCGCTTCAAACAACAGTTACAGGAGATTGGCCGGCGTTCGACCGCTACACAAGAAGTCTTACTCAGGCAGCTTCAGGAATGGTGTAAGCAAGCGGAAGAAACCGGTATTCGGGCGTTGCAAGAATTTGCGCGCAGCCTGCCCGCATATACATTACGCATGGCATAACGCAGAGTAATTCACGAGCAATAAAAAACCCGCACGGTGCGGGTTTTTTATTGCTCGAAACGTACAGCGAGCGATTATTTGATTTTCGATTCTTTGTACATGACATGCTTGCGTGCGACGGGGTCAAACTTCTTGATCTCCATTTTGTCGGGCATAGTCTTTTTGTTCTTGGTGGTGGTGTAAAAGTGGCCCGTATCGGCGCTCGACACCAGTTTGATTTTTTCACGCATGATTCAAGTTCCTTAAACGTTTTCGCCGCGGGCGCGCAGATCGGCCAACACTTTGTCGATGCCGTGCTTATCAATGATGCGCATGCCATTGGATGAAATGCGCAGGCGTACAAAACGATTTTCGCTGTCGACCCAAAACCGGTGGGTGTGCAAATTCGGCAGGAATCGACGCTTGGTTTTGTTGTTCGCGTGGGACACGTTGTGTCCGTACATCGGGCGCTTGCCCGTGATCTGACATACTCTAGACATTAGTTATTACCTCCAAATCGGATCTTTCATCGGCGCGCTATTTCGCACACAACGAGCTCGAGAGCGCGACTTTATATCAGAAAACCAAATTGCTGGGTAGGGCCACGGCGGATAATTTCTACTGGCGCCCCTGTTCCAGTCCAACGGTAACCTGCCGGCATGGGTATAATGGCCGCCCTTCTAACAGCTTCATGAGTCACCCGTATGCGACCCAGCGGACGCGCAGCCAACGAATTGCGCCATGTCGAATTTACCCGCTATTACACTAAGCATGCGGAAGGCTCGGTATTAGTGGAATTCGGCGATACCAAAGTAATTTGCACCGCATCGGTCAATGAGGGTGTGCCGCGCTTTTTGAAAGGTAAGGGTCAGGGCTGGGTAACGGCGGAATACGGCATGTTGCCGCGTTCCACCGGCCAACGGATGGATCGTGAGGCAGCGCGCGGCAAGCAGGGCGGGCGCACCATGGAGATTCAGCGCTTAATCGGCCGCGCGCTGCGTGCGGTTGTTGATACGCAGGCGTTAGGTGAGCGCACCATTGCCATTGACTGCGACGTAATTCAGGCGGACGGGGGTACGCGTACGGCATCAATTACCGGCGCCTATGTCGCGTTGGTGGATGCGGTGGCGGCAATGCGCCGCAACAAGCAGATTAATAAAAATCCGTTACACGGCCACGTAGCTTCGGTATCCGTTGGCATCTACCAAGGCCAGGCCGTACTGGATCTGGATTACGCAGAAGATTCTAATGCGGAAACCGACATGAATATCGTGATGAACGACGCTGGCGCGTTCATCGAATTACAAGGTACGGCAGAAGGCCACGCATTTCGGTTTGAAGAGCTGCAAGCCATGGTCGAGTTGGCGCGGCACGGCATAACCCAGCTCATCGAGAAACAACAAGCGGCACTCAAGGAATGATTCCCGGTCATCCCATCCTTGCGCAAAGCCAGCGCGGTAAGAATCACCGCGTGGTGCTCGCGTCAAATAACAAAGGCAAGCTGCGCGAATTTTCCGACTTACTCGGCGGGTTGCATCTTGACATTATCCCGCAAGCGCAATTGGGCGTGAACGATGCTGATGAAACCGGTCTCACGTTTGTCGAAAATGCGATTATCAAGGCACGTCATGCTGCACGCATCAGCGGATTGCCCGCCATCGCCGACGATTCGGGTATTGAGGTTGATGCCTTGAAGGGAGTGCCGGGCATTTATTCCGCGCGCTACGCAGGTATGGGTGCCAGCGACGCTGCCAACAATGCAAAATTATTGCAGGCCATGGTGGATGTGCCCGAAGCGCAACGTAGCGCGCGCTACCAGTGCCTTATTGTCTATATGCGGCACGCGCTCGATCCGACGCCAGTCATCTGTAGCGGCAGCTGGGAAGGGCGGATATTGACAGAGCCGCGCGGTAGCGGCGGGTTTGGTTACGACCCGCTTTTTTTCGTGCCTACCCACCACTGTTCCGGCGGAGAGTTGGATGCGGCGGAGAAAAATCGCATCAGTCATCGTGGCCAAGCGTTACGCAAGCTGCTCGACGCGCTACGTGTCCTAGAAGAAAATTAACGCGGTCGTTGCAGGCCAGTTTCGACTTCGATGCGTTTCGATTTGCCGGCCAGGACTTCGATCAGCTCCAGCGCAAAGTCCATCGCCGTACCCGGGCCGCGAGAGGTAATTACGTGCCCATCCCTAACTACCGGAGCAGCATCCAAAATGACATCGTGTAACTGTAGTTTTTCCAGAGTGCCGGGAAATGCCGTGGCGCGTTTTCCCGTTAATAAACCTGCATTCGCGAGCACTTTCGGCGCAGCACAGATCGCTGCGGTAAACTTTTGTGCGGCGGCCATTTCTTTTAACAAGTGCTTCACGCGATCGTCTTTATCAAGATTATCCGAACCCGGCTGACCGCCGGGCAGGACCACCATGTCGTATTGATCGTGTAACGCCTGGTCAAGCGTGGTGTCAGGTATCAACACCGTGCTGCGGCTGGCAATGACGGGGCGAGCATCAAGCCCCGCAGTCACTACCTTGATCCCGGCACGGCGCAGTACATCAATGATCGTTACGGCTTCGAGTTCTTCACATCCCTGTGCGAGCGGTACGAGAACCTTGATCATGTGTGCTGCTGTTATTTTGCGCTGGCTTTGAGAATGCGCATGCCCTTGAGCATGTTTAACGCCTCATACAACGCGTAATCGGTTTTTGCCAAATTCGCAAGTGAGTTATCGTCTTTGGCCGCACCCGGTGCCGCAGCTTTACCTGCCGCTGGTTTGTCCTTCTCTTTGTCGAGTTGCGAATTTTTCAAATGGCCGCTGAGATCCGCTTCTTTAATTGAACCCAGTGATGCGGGTTCTGCATCCGCGACTTTCAATTGTTCCAGCGGGATATCGGGTTTGATGCCGTCCGCTTGGATGGAGCGGCCCGACGGTGTGAAATAACGGGCCGTCGTGAGTTTGATCGCCGAGGTATTGCTCGGTAACGGCAAGATGGTTTGCACCGAACCTTTGCCGAAGGATTGAGTGCCCATAATCACAGCGCGTTTGTGATCTTGCAGCGCGCCCGCGACGATTTCCGAAGCGGATGCAGAACCGCCGTTGATGAGCACCACCATCGGTGAGCCGTTCAACACATCTCGCGGCGTCGCCTTGAATTGCAGTTTGGAATCTTCAATGCGGCCTTCCGTGTAGACAATCAGACCTTTTTCGAGGAAGGCATCGGACACCGACACCGCTGCGTTCAGCACGCCGCCGGGGTTATTGCGCAAGTCCAGTACCATGCCGTAAAGATTTTCTTTGTTGTCTTTGATCAGCGTTTCAATCGCGCTGACCATGTCTTCGCCGG
>JACQEQ010000071.1:0-4895 GCA_016200445.1 Gammaproteobacteria bacterium
AGCTGGCTCCGCCGGCTCAACGGCCTCATGGTCGCCCCGGCCATCGCCGGGTTTGCCTTCCTCGCCGGCGTGCTCCTGATTCTGCTGGTGATCTATTTCATCCAGAGCTTCTGGCTGCAACTGCTGCTGGTGGCGCCGGCCGCGGCGGCCGGCTATTACCTCCATCGTTCACGCCGCCGCGACCGCCCGACGCGCGATGTTTACCGTCTCGGGGTCGAGGCACTGGCGCGGCACGAGTACAGCGAAGCCATCAAACACCTCGCGCCGCTGGCGCAGGCCAACGACACCCGCGCGCTGTTCGCGCTCGGCCGGCTTTATGCTACCGCCACCGGCGCGCAGCGCAATGAACCCGAAGCGCTCAAGCTCTACACCCGCGCCGCCGAGCGCGACCACGCCGAGGCGCAGTATGCGCTCGGCGCCTTCTATGCCGACGGACGCGGCGTCGCGGCGAATCCGCTCAAGGCCGCCGAGTGGTACGAAAAAGCCGCCACGTGCGGCATAGCGGAAGCGGCCAATAGCCTCGGCCGGCTCTACGAGAACGGCATCGGCGTCAGCGCCGACCGGGAGAAGGCGATTGAGTGGTACTACCGCGCCGCCATCGCCTTCAAGAAGACCGGCCGCCGCGAAGACGCCGCGGCCGTCATCCATCACCTGGACAGCCTCGCGCGCCAGTACCCGGCCGTGCTCGGCCTCGTGACCCGGCTGCGGCAGACGCTGGCAACTGCCGGGAAATAACCCTCCAGTACATGTCGCCCTCGCGAGTCTGCCCGTAGTAGATGTAGGGCGGGTTAGGCGGTTTCTGCCGTAACCCGCCGAACAAAGCCGTCATCCCGGCGAATCTGCCCCAAAATTAAGTCGTCATCCCGGCATGGTGTAAGCCGGGACCCAGGTGTTAGGATTCCAGCAATAAATAGAAGGGATTGGAGGAGGACCGTTGGTACCGCAACCAGAAAAACAAGCCAGGGAGACGATAGACAAACTGCTTACTCAGACCGACTGGAAGTTTTGTGACGTCGTAATTCTTCAATGTCCGGCCTGCTGATAACCGTAGCGGAATTTCGTCATCGAACTGCCGGCGACATGGACGGGCTTGTTCGGTCTCTCAAAGATTTAACTGGCCGTGGCGGAGAGGCGGAGGAGCAAGCTTGGCGTCATTCCTTACCCGCCGTTGCCAAGGCATTTACCTCACCACACTTCGATAATCTACACCTTTACTTTGGCGGGCAAGGACGGCTTGCTTTGGAATATAGGCTCCCTTCCGCTCCGTATTGGTGTGACATGGTTATGCTTGGTGCAAAGGATGGTCAGCCAACCGCCGTCATTGTAGAGCTAAAGGATTGGCAAACGCGGACAGATAAGCCTGCTACCGTGGAAGGTTTGATGATTCGGCAGGGCCGTGTAGACCTACATCCCTCAGATCAAGTAAAGGGTTATACAGAGTACTGTAGACGGTTTCATTCCGCTGTTGCGGCATATCAGGCAGAGGTGCATGGATGTGTGTTGTTTACACGTGATTATTTCTGCCAGTCATATTCCGACCCACCAAACGATGTGCTGACCCAAACGTATCCATTATTTACGTTATCACCGACAGATCTTGCGAATCGGTTACCCAACTATTTTTTGACTCGGATAAGCGAAGCTCACGAGCAGTTCGCAGAAGAATTCGCACGCGGTGTATATCACCAGAACAGAAGCTTCGTGCGTGCCGTTGCTGCGCAGCTCGCTGACCCGAATAGTTCTCCCCTTGAGCTACTAGATGGGCAGCGCCGCGCCTTAAACATATGCAAGCAGAATATCGAATCATGTATTTTCGACAAGCGAGGACCGCAAAAAACAGTTGTTGTCGTTGAAGGTCCACCGGGTTCTGGCAAGTCCGTGGTCGCGGCAAGGCTTTGGGCGAACTTGGCGATCGATATAAGGCTACCGGAAGGCAATGTCACATTTGTTACTACCTCAACCGCACAAACGAGCAATTGGAGGTCTCTTTTCACCGAGGCATCGGAAGATGTTGCGGCTCGTGGCTTAGTCGTAACCGCCAACGAATACGTCCCCTTCACAACGCAGGATGTTGGACGTGTCCAGCGTGAGCATCCGGGTATGATGGTCGATATTGGGAAGTGGCGCGATAACTACAAACTAATGCTCCAACTGCTTCCCGACCGTCACCGTACACCAAATGAACATTTTCTGATCTCAATTGTAGATGAAGCACATGCGCTAATTAACCCGGAGCACACCGACGCACGTGGCCAATTTGGTTTCGCGGTAAATGTTGGACCACAGGCCTATCACATTATTCGCTCGTCAACGATTTCCATCTTCTTCCTCGATCCACAACAGAGCTTTAGAGAGCGGGAGTCAACGGATATTGTGGACATAAAAAAGTGGGCAAATGAGCTTGGCGCCGAATTTATCGGCCCAATAAGCCTTGCAGGCGCTCAATTTCGATGCGGCGGTTCAACGGAATATGTCGATTGGGTGGAAGCTATTTGTGCAAATAGAACTCAGCAGAATGTTGTTGGCGTACGGGAGCCTAGCGCAGCATATTCCTTCCTCGTGAGACCGACTTTCGAACTCGCAGTGTTCAACACCCCATTTGAATTGGAGGATAAATTGCGTGAGCTGGTTAAAGCTGGGAATTCAGCTCGTTTGGTTGCCAGCTATGCGCGTGAGTGGATAACTGGTGATGTTACCAATCCGCATGAACTTCCGGACAAATTAAAGGATTTCTTTGTGCCCGTTCATGTGGGCGGGGAAACACGCTACTGGTCCAAGGTCTGGAATTATATTCCACAGAAGGGAAGGGACTACGCATCATTCATTCGGGCACCAATCGGGTCGCGTATGCATGATGATCCACTTGCCGAGGTGGGCTGTCCCTATGTCGTGCGAGGTTTCGACTTCGATTATATTGGGCTACTTTGGTTTAGTGATCTGAAATGGAGAAAAGGGAAGTGGATCGTGGATTTGGACTATGTATTCGAATCAGGTTTGGCACGGCATAGGCAACGTGCGCTTGGAGAACAGAAACCTGATGGTCCAGCACACCAGGCGCTTATCGAGAAACTTCTTCAGGGATACCGAATCTTGCTGACTCGCTCAATGCGTGGCATGTATGTCTGGTTCGAGGATGCTGAAACGCGACAACATATCGAGGATTCCTACAATCCTCGATTTCACGTCATATAGGTCTACGTAGGCTATCAGCGTTTCAGATGTTAGGATTCCACTGAGTGCAACGAGTATTGGTGGAGGACAAATACTAACAGTGCGGACAACGCCTGTGGCCAACGTAGAATTAACAGGAGGAACATTATGCCAGACGTCATTTCTCAAATTGCAACGCAGCTACCTCAGCCAACGTTGCCACAATCAATTCATGATGCTGGCGAAATGCTACGAGGTCTTGTTGACGCGAATGCCTATGTTGGAGAGGTTGTATCGCTCGGGTACAACGAAGCTATATTACAAATTCATGATTATCACCGACAGCAAGTCGGTGGGATTCCTGCATTGTGCTTTTTGCTCGCGTCCAGAGTGAATCCTCAAACAACACCCGATCCTCGGGTCGAAGATGCGTCGGTAATCTTACTGCGGGTAATGGATCACGCCGATCTTCCAAATGCCGATGAAGCTACGCGTGTCCGAGTTGAGAATGCACAGCGCGTGAGTGGCGAAGTGGCGGTTAATTGGGATGACCGTGCCGTCATGGATGCTACCACTCATCACCTCCTGAGCTATGCTGGCGTGCGATGTCGTGTAATAGGTACGTACTTTATGGCAGATCTTGGAACTGAAGCAGCGCCCAATTGGCAGATGTGCTTCGGATCAGATATCAGCAACTATTATCCTAATCAGGGTCTGAAAGTTTTTAAACCTCGCGGAGAAATACTAGCGCGAATAGTAAATTTTCGTGACCCGCAAATCTTTGCCGGTGTCCGAATACCGTTGGTCCAGATCGGCCACGTCCGTTATGCATCTACCAACAGACGGTTTCAACAAGTATCCAATGTTTCTGTGTCCGTTACCCCGACAGATTTGCTAGGACAGAAGACGGCATTGTTCGGCATGACTCGCACGGGTAAATCTAACACCACGAAAATAGCTTTGAAGGCAATCTTTGCGCTACGCTGGGCTTCTGCAGATAGTCAACGTATCGGCCAGCTTGTGTTTGATCCAAATGGAGAATACGCAAATGAGAATGTTCAAGATGCAGCAACCCACGGCGACAATCCAAACGCGATCAAGAATGTTTGGAAATGTGCTCCATCGGCACAGCAACAAGCATTTCGGGAAGATGTCGTGACTTATGGCATTTCACCCCATCCCAATGATCCAAATCGCAACCTCATGTTGCTAAATTTTTATCTCGACCAGAATCTTCAGACAGGAAAGGAAATAATTGACAGTTTTCTTTCGAATGATACGACTAAATTCATCTCAAATTTCCGAGATGTTGTATTTGAACGACCTGATCCAACTGATCGGTCAGCAATGACTCGATTCAATCGTCGGGTGTTGTTCTACCGTGCCTTACTGTCTAAGGCCAGCTATACGCCGCCCGCCAATGTTCAACCTCAAACACGCGGTCTGTTTAACCAGGATCTGTTGAATGCAATGCGAAATGGACAAGGAGAAGATCCGCGAGCATATGCGAACTGTGCGACGATGTTGAGCAAAGCTCAGCCGACATGGGGCGAGATTGAGCAGTGTGGTTCGATTCTCCGCAATTTCATCAGGGATGCTGCCTCGGGGTTTGCTCAATTCGATGCAGACTATATTCAACGAAGCAGCAGTGGTTCGTGGGCTGACGACGATCTCAAGAAGCTTTTGGAAATGTATGCGTATCCTAACGGCTCTCGCCAAATTGGCAGAGTTAGGGACCGACACAC
>JACQEQ010000071.1:4912-5431 GCA_016200445.1 Gammaproteobacteria bacterium
CGAGTACCACATCAGATTACGCAGATGATATTTACGAACATCTGCAGCAAGGTCGCCTTGTAATCGTTGATCAATCGAGTGGTGATACTGAGATAAATAAAGCTGCGGCTGATCGTGTAATTCAGAAGATTTTCGACAGAAACAAAGACCTGTTCCGTCACGGTCAACAGCCACCACACGTCCTTGTTTATGTCGAGGAAGCTCATAACATCCTGCCACCATCCAAAGAAGACGATTTGAAGGATATTTGGGTTAGGACAGCGAAAGAAGGCGCGAAATATAACATTGGTCTTGTTTATGCGACACAAGAGGTCTCCTCAATTCAGAAGAACATCCTTCGAAATACAGCAAACTGGTTTATCGGTCATCTGAACAACACTGATGAGACACGAGAGCTTCGAAAGTTCTATGACTTCTCAGATTTCGAGAACAGCATTTTACGTGCGCAAGACCGTGGATTTATCCGAATGAAAACACTGTCAAACCCTTATGTTGTACCTATCCAAGTCGATCGTTTCA
>JACQEQ010000096.1 GCA_016200445.1 Gammaproteobacteria bacterium
CACGTTGCAGCTGCGAATTATTATCAGACTTGGAACAACGTAGATGGAAAATGAATAAGTCAATACGTGGCTACGTCATGGGGATAACGTTTGCTTGTATCGCAGAATTAACGGCGGATCTTCCGCAGCGAACGCTGCCTGAATAACAAATAAAGCAGCAACAACGTCAGCGTGCTCCGAAGCAACACGACTCCGCCGCCGCCTTTGGTGGCCACAGCGGCGGGTGACGCATTCATATCGCGTACGAATACATCGCGCGTGGCATTCACATCAGTTACTGAACTCAAATTCGTAGCTTCGGATGCAAAGGCGGCGATCATTCCCTCCGCCGACATACTCAGCGATGCATTGCTGCCATTCGCATTTGCACCCGAACTATTACTGCTGATGCGCACGGTTTTTTGCAAATTCAAATCGCGCCGGTACATCACCTGCGCAATGGCCGTACCGCCCCCGCCGCCTCCGCCGGTGGCGGCGGTAATCGCATCGAATATTACCGGCACCAACGCGGCTTCGCCGGCGAGCCTGCTCGTAAGTGCAGCGGATTCGGTAGCGAAGCTCACGTAACGGCCGTCGCCGGAAATCACCGGATTAGTACTCGCGCCGCCGGATTGTGTGCCGGAATTTGACATGCTCGCGCGCACCGTGGTGCCTGCCATGCGATCACGCACGAAGACGTCGGCTTTCGAATTGGTATCGCCGCTCACCAAATTGGTGGCGCTCGATATGAATGCTACGTAACGGCCCTCTTCCGACACAGATGTAAAGGTACTTTCGCCATCGCTCTGCTGGCCGTTGCTTGCAACACTCACCCGTTCGGTGACGCCGGATGGCCGGTGATATATAAAAATGTCTTGTAGGTTGTTGGTATCGCCCGCAACGAGCGTCGCATCCGAAGATGAATACGCCACGTATTGACCATTACGCGAGATCGACGGGAAGTTGCTGCTGTTCGCAAGCATGCCGGTACCGCTCTGACTGACACGCACGGTGGAACCGTAATTTTCATCGAACACGCCATTTTGATCTGGGTCGCGATCGTGTAAAAACACATCGCTGAGGCTGTTGGCATCGTCGCTGGTCAAGGTGCTGGCAGCGGAGATAAACGCCACAAAACGGCCATCCCCGGAAAGCGCCGCGTGTAGACAATGATTGTTGGCTTCTACGCCGCTGCTGCTAACCGATACCCGCACGGTAGTTGCCGTGACCCGGTCATATACAAAAATATCTTGCCAGCCGCCGATATCGTTCGTAACCAAATTCGTTGCTTGCGACTCAAACGCGATGTAACGGCCATCTTGCGATATCGCAGGCGCTTTACTATCGCCATTAGTTTCCGCGCCGCCTACACCGATGCTGACACGGGTCGTGATGCTGTTACGCCGGTCGTACAAAAAAATGTCCGTCCTAGCATTGGTATCGCCTGACACCAGATCGCTGGCCGCCGACTGAAACGCAATATAATTACCATCCGCCGAGATGGCTGGATAATCGCTGATGGCATTCGCCGCCTGACCTTGTGCGTTGATACTCACGATGGCGGTCGACTCCGCCGCTGCGGAAACACCGGTCAACATGCCGGCGATCAATAACCATGGACGAAATCTGCCCATTTGCATTCGGATACCTTAACCGTTGTGTTCCACACATAAAAAATCCGGACAAAAGGTGTATCGGAATGCGTTTTTATTCTTGTAGTCGAGATCAGGGTATTCGGGAAAATATTAGAGGGTAGTGTGAACGGGTGGGCACTTCACAACGATAAATCAGACCAGCGGAATTCGTGCACTGCAATAAAATCCGCCCAGCTCATCCGAGCGTCCCAACAACAACTCGCCGCCGTAGTGCTCAACTAAATCTTTCGCGATGGACAATCCCAAGCCGTGCCCCGCAGTGTTCTCGTCGACACGCACGCCGCGCAACGTGAGCTTGTCAAGCTCCTGTTGTTCAACACCTGGCCCGTCGTCCTCGACCGTGAACGTCCACAGCGGTTGCGCTTCGATCGTCAAACGCACCCGTGTAGCAGCCCACTTGCAGGCATTGTCGAGCAGATTACCCAATAACTCGAACAAATCTTCGCGATCCAATCGGCACGCGCTGTTGCGGGGAATCCGGGTTTCGATGTCGAGCTGTTTATCGCGATACACCCTGCGTAGCATTTGTACTAATGATTCGACCTCTGCGGCCAAATCATAGTGACCGGACGGCAAAGCGGCACCGACGACGCGCGCACGCTTCAGTTCACGTTCGATCAATTGGTGCACCGTGTGCGTGTGTTGTTGCAAGCGCGACTTGAGAACGGGGTACTGCGAAATTTCCGCTTGATCGAATTGCTGCATCAATGCGGTAAGCGGTGTTTTTAATCCGTGTGCCAAATTGCCTAATGCGTTGCGCGAACGCTCCAGGCGTTTTTGCAACAGCTCCAGCAAGCGGTTGATCTGTTGCACCAGCGGCTGCACCTCGCGCGGCGCATACGTCACGGTCAGCTGGCGTAGCGCACCCTGTTCCAGTGCGCGCAGTTCGGCACGAATGTCGTCTAACGGGCGCAAGCCACGGCGCACCCACCAGGTTTGCAAACCAACCAGCGTCACTAAAATCCCCACGGCTAATAACGCGTAACGCCACTGAAACGCACGCGCATCGATGTATAAAGGTTCAATATCCTCGGCCACGGAAACGACGATAGCGCGGTCGAATTTATGAAACTCGCGCATCACCATCAGCAAATGTTGTTGCGCTGGGCCGCCGGTTTCACTCTGGATAAAGTCAGAGGTGGCTGGTGTTGATATTTGCAAGTCGGTGTCCCACAACGAACGCGAACGGATCACCAACGTATCCGACTGGATACGAAAATAATGCCCGGAAAACGGTCGCAGATAATTAGGATCGATGCGTGCGGCGTCGATGCTTAATACGCCCTCGGGCGAAACTCGCAATGCTGCGAGTACCAATTCAGCATCTTCTTCCAAGTGTTTTGCAGCGTTATTTTTCAGCAGAACTTCCACGGCGCTGTTGGCCACCAGCCACTGTAGTAACAATGCAGCTACTAAACTCACGATTAATCCGACCGCTAAACGCGCTTGCAGCGAACGCCACATTAGCTATTTCCGGTAAAAATATAGCCTTGTCCGCGGCGGGTTTGAATGTAGTCTTTGCCGAGCTTTTGCCGCAACCGTTTTACGTACACTTCAATTACGTTGCTGTCTTTGTCGGAATCAAAATCATAAACGTGTTCCGTGATTCTGGACTTAGTCAGTATTTTTCCGGTGTTCAGCATGAACAACCGCAGCAACCGGAACTCGGTGCCAGTCAACTCGATAATGACACCTTGCGGAGTTGTCACGGTCTGGCGCTGTTCATCGAGCGTCAAACCCGACTGCTCCAGAACGCCACTCACCTGCTGATGCACGCGGCGAATTAATGCATTAATGCGCGCCAGCAATTCTTCGGTGTGGAACGGCTTGCCCAGATAATCGTCCGCTCCCGCTTTAAAGCCGTCGACGCGTTCATGCCATGCGTCACGTGCGGTTAAGATGATCACCGGAACTTTCACACCGGCGGCGCGCCAGTTTGTTAAAACGTCAAGGCCGGGGCGGCGTGGCAGACCTAAATCCAACACCACCGCATCATAGGGATTTTCACTACCCATGAATTCGGCATCAATGCCGTTGTCGGCCACGTCGACGGCAAATCCCGCCTTCACCAATTGCTGTTTCAGCGGTGCGCTTAAATTAATGTCGTCTTCGACCAGCAGAATTCGCATGTACTATCCTAGAACAACATCTGAAAACACTCCCCTCCTTATTTTCAAGGAGGGGTGGACGCACAGCGGACGGGGTGGTTACTGAAGCTTCCATCAACGCCCACCACAACCACCCCACCCCTGCGGGGCACCCCTCCTTGAAAATAAGGAGGGGAGGATAATGCGCTTACTTTGTTAAGTGCCATCAAGTGTGCAGCACTACACTAGGATTATTCTTGTTTAGTACGCAACAACTCGCCATTACGTGCATCGAAATAGAGTTCGCGTACCACACCGGCTTTGTCGACAATTTCTATTTCATAAGTAAATGCATGATCTTTTTCCTTAAGCTCGGCTTCCAACACCTTGCTGTCGGGATAACTGGCACGCACTTCATCGACTACTTTTTCGAGCGGCACAATGACGTCGGCAACCGCCGGGGCGAACGAGACAGCGGCTACCCAGACCAATAGCAACCTTGCAACAGTATGCATTCTTTAGCAATCAGCCTCGTCGTTCCGATGCAGTCGAAAGTTAGTCATCGCTCCACCGGTTATTCCCAGGAATTCTAATTTCGCCCTCACGGAACGACCCTTGTTCTGCCTTGGTATGGCAAGCGGCGCAGTTGCTTAAACTGCCGACCTTATCGTTGCCCTTGACCAATTTTGCCGGAAGTTCGTCGTGCTTATGACGAATATATGGGGTATTGGTAATCCGGTCAGGCGCGTCGTTGGCGGCGATGGAGCGCAAAATTTTCTCTGATCGGCGATAACTGCCGCGCTCGGCGCTGTTTTCCACTAAATATGTCAATACCTGTTCATGCGTGGGTGCGGGCAGCTCGGCGTTATCGCCAAAATGGTTTTTCAACTGATTCATCACTTTGCGCCAGGAGCGTTCCGGCAACAAGCCGGGTTGATAAGCGAAATGGCACCCGCCGCATTCTTTCACATATTGGGGATTGTCGACACGCGCGACATCGCCGCTGCGCTCAAAAAGTTTATTTTGGCGCTTACCGTGATCGTCGTCTTCACTCAACACCATTTCACTGACCACGGTCAA
>JACQEQ010000097.1 GCA_016200445.1 Gammaproteobacteria bacterium
CGTCAATTACCGGCGGTCGAACTCAAGGCCGACAATTTTGTTTACGGTAAAGTCGACTTCGGACGTATGCAATTGCGCGCATCGAAGTTTGCGTATGGCTGGCGTGTCGACAAACTCGAATTGAATGCCCCCTCGACCATGGTGAACGGATCGGGTGCGTGGACCTACGACGGTAAGCAGCATCAGTCGCGTTTTGATGTGGATGTGCTCAGCGAGGATGTCGGTGTGACCATGAACACGTTCGGTTACGCCAATGGCATTGCCGGAGGTACCGGTCACATTAACCTGCACGCGGCTTGGGCCGCGCCCTTGGCCGATGCCGCGCCAGAAAAAATCGACGGCAAACTAACCCTGGATTTCAAGAAGGGTCGCATGTTGGAATTAAACCCGGGTGCCGGCCGGCTGTTTGCATTGTTGTCGATTCAAGCGTTACCGCGCCGCTTGGCGCTGGATTTTTCAGATTTGTTTTCGAAGGGCTTCGCCTTCGACGATATTAAAGGTGAATTCCGCCTCGAACATGGTGAGGCGTACACCAGCAACTTAGCGATGAACGGGCCCGCCGCCAAAGTGCGTGCGACTGGGCGTGTGGGTTTGAGTGCGCATGACTACGACCAGCATGTGCATGTGATTCCCGATCTGACCGCCAGTGTGCCGGCACTCACGGCAATTGCAGCTGCGTCACCGCAAATCGGTGTGGCTACGTATTTATTGGGTAAGATTTTTCAGACGCAAATCGACGAGGCGGCCGGCGTCGACTACACCATCACCGGCAGTTGGGACAGCCCGCAAGTCGAGCGCGTCACCGCCGCAGTATCTCCGGCGAGCCGTCCGAGTTTTCCAGAAACCGAGTAGTTTGACCCTCATTAAAAACCTATTTCTGGCCGATGAAATATTGCGCCTGCTGGTGCTATTCTGTCGGCACGCGCGTGAATGCGTATCAGGAGAAATGAATGAAAGTCGCAGCGGTGCAGATGGCGTCTGGCCCCAACGTCAGCTACAACCTTCTTGAAGCCGGGCGCTTGATTGCACTGGCGGCGCAAGGCGGTGCCGAGTTGGTGGTGCTGCCGGAAAATTTCGCCATCATGAGCATGGCGCCGCAGGATGTAGTCAAGATCCGCGAGCCTCTCGGCAAGGGGCCGATTCAAGACTTTCTGGCCGAACAGGCAGAAAAGCTTGGTATTTGGATCGTTGGTGGCACCTTACCGCTAGTTGCAGACGACCCGAAAAAAGTGCGCGCGGCGTGTTTGTTATTCGATGATCGCGGTCAGCGCGTCGCGCGCTACGACAAAATTCATTTATTCGACGTACGGATCGAAGAAACCAAAGAAGTTTATGTTGAGTCCGCCGTCATTGAGCCCGGTAAGGAAGTGGTGGTGGTGGATACCCCGTTCGGGCGCTTGGGGCTGGCGATTTGCTACGACTTGCGCTTCCCGGAATTGTTTCGCCAGATGCTAGACCAAGGGGTGGAATTAATTGCGTTGCCCTCTGCGTTTACCGCCATTACCGGCAAGGCGCATTGGGAAACGCTGGTGCGTGCCCGAGCCATCGAGAATTTGTGCTACGTAATCGCCCCTGCGCAGGGCGGCTATCATTTGAACGGCCGCGAGACTTTCGGCCACAGTATGATCGTTGATCCTTGGGGTGTGATGTTGGATCGATTGCCACATGGTTCAGGTTTCGCAATCGCCGACTTAGACCCGAACTACCTGCGCGCTACGCGCCGCAATTTTCCCGCGACATCGCATCGTCGCATCAAGTGCCGCATTTAAACGGATATACACATGCAAGCTCCCTTGGATTTAGCCCGCGAACAACTGCTCGCGCCTGGCGGCATTACCGAGCACGACCTGACCCGTACACTGGAAAGCATGTTGACGCATGCGATCGACAGCGCGGATTTGTACTTTCAGGCCAGCCGCTTCGAGTCGTGGGTGTTGGAAGACGGTATCGTTAAGGAAGGCGGTCATAATATTGAACGTGGTGTAGGAGTACGTGCAGTCAGCGGCGAAAAAACCGGTTTTGCATATTCCGATGAAATTGTATTGCCAGCCATCACGCAAGCGGCAAATGCCGCACGCTCCATTGCCGCACACGGCGGACGGGGCAAGGTGCGTGGGTGGCAACAGGCGCAAGGTAGGGTGTTATATCCAGCGCTCAATCCGCTAGGCACGCTGCGCGAGCAAGACAAAATTCAACTGTTGCACGCGGCCGATGCCGAAGCGCGCCGGATGGACCCGCGCGTGAAGCAAGTGATTGTGAGTCTGGCGAGCGAGCACGACGTATTTTTAATCGCGGCAAGCGACGGCACGCTGGCCGCCGACGTGCGCCCACTGGTGCGCATGAACGTCACCGTGACGGTGGAGCAGAATGGACGCCGCGAGCAGAGTTCCTCGGGCGGCGGCGGGCGGTTCGGTCTGCAACATTTTGTCGAGAACGGGCGCGGTTTAGCGTTCGCGCGCGAAGCGGTGCGCCAGGCGCTGGTGAATCTGGACGCGGTGGATGCACCGGCGGGGACGATGCAGGTGGTGCTTGGTCCGGGCTGGCCGGGTGTCTTGTTGCATGAAGCCATCGGCCACGGGTTGGAAGGCGACTTCAATCGTAAAGGCAGCTCGGCATTTTCCGGGCGCATCGGCCAACGGGTCGCCGACGCGCAATGCACGGTGGTCGACGACGGCACCATGGCTAGCCGGCGCGGTTCGTTGAACATCGACGACGAAGGCACGCCGACGCAGTGCACGGTGTTGATTGAAAATGGAATTCTCAAGGAGTACATGCAAGACAAATTAAACGCGGGCTTAAGCAAGTCCAAAGTCACCGGCAACGGACGGCGCGAGTCGTACGCTCACGTGCCGCTGCCGCGCATGACCAACACCTACATGCTGGCAGGTAAATACGACCCGCAAGAAATCATTGCTTCAGTGCAAAACGGGTTGTACGCCGTGAATTTCGGCGGCGGGCAAGTCGACATCACCTCTGGTAAGTTCGTGTTCTCGGCCAGCGAGGCGTATCTGATCGAAAACGGCAAAGTCACGCGCCCGGTGAAAGGCGCCACGTTGATCGGCAACGGTCCCGACGTACTCACGCGCGTGAGCATGGTCGGTAACGATCTGCAGCTGGACGACGGCGTGGGTACCTGCGGCAAGGAAGGTCAGAGCATTCCCGTCGGCGTGGGGCAGCCCACCTTACGCGTCGACAGCCTGACAGTCGGCGGTACTCAGTCGGAATAGTCATGGCCAGGTGCCTTGAGAATGTCTGCTGAAACGCTGGCTCTACGCATCGACACGCGCTGCATATTAGCGTGCCCGGTCGATGCCATACTTGGAGCCACTAAATTGATGCACAGCGTCATTGCCGATGAATGCACCGGCTGCGAGTTGTGCATCCCGCCATGCCCAGTGGACTGCATCGTGATGGTGCCGGCCGTTGCGGACAGTGTGGAAAATAAACCGGCGCGTGCTGAACAAGGGCGCAGACGTCATCTTTTTCGCGAGCAGCGCCTCGCGCGCGACCGCGCCGAGCGCAAACAACGGCAACAACTCAAACCATCGATTCAGTCACAACAAGACACGCGTCGTCTTGCCATCCAAGCTGCCGTCGAACGCGTGCGCGCGAAACGCAAGGGTTAAAATAAACGCGCCCCGTTAATTCGGGGCGAGTGTTGTGGGGCTGGTTAGTGACATATTGTTCTTTCCGCAGTCCTGACAAAATCGCCAAATATTTCGCATATTCCTCAATAAACTCCCTGCTCTGCGTGGGTGTGATCCAGTTCAACATCCCCCAGCCCATACCCTGCAATGCACGACCAACGCATCTATCGGACTGACCAGCGGTAGCTTTTCCGCCTTACCCGGCACCCATGTCGCGACGCTACCCATACGAGGGCTGTACGACATCTCATTTCAAGCGTGCGTACATCCCGAGAAGCAAACAGCCAGGCTCACGTAGGGTAGAACACATGAAGTCACCGCATACATACAACCGCGCCACGTTGTTCATACAGCACGGGCTCACGTTGATCGAGATCATGGTCACGCTGGCAGTGGTTGCAGTCACCCTGTCGATCGGTGTGCCGAGTTTTCAGGGTATGGCGTCCAGCAACCGGATGAGTTCAGCGGCAAATAATCTAATCGGTGCGCTCAATGTTGCGCGTAGTGAAGCAATCAAACGTGGGGCGCGAGTAAAAGTAATCGTTACGACCGCTTCAGGGATCACCAGTTGGAAGGTTCAATTGAGCAGCGATAGCACCGATGTCGGCACGATCAAGGCATTCGACCCTATCGCCGGTATGCAAGTCACTGGTAGTAGCGCGGAGTACCAATTTCTACCGACCGGGTTCCTGTCGCTGACCGCTGCTGAAG
>JACQEQ010000098.1 GCA_016200445.1 Gammaproteobacteria bacterium
TATTGTCCAAATTTTAGATAATGGTGAAGCCGATGGCTGCCCGATTGCCGGCAAGCTCGCGCTCTCCGGGAGCGTGGTCGGTACGGTGAAATTTACATCCACCGGCGGCGTTGAGATCGACAATGGCAGCGACGGCACGATAGATCAAACCTTCAAGAGCTGCGAGGACGCCAATATTTGTAGTTAACTGCATTTAGACATTCATTTTTGTACTGCCACAGGCCCTGAGCGATCGGGGCCTGTTTTTTTGTCCGGGCTAAATATCAATACATGGCACTGACGTGGTAGCCCGCCTTTTCCAACAGCCGTAACAGCCCATGATCTCCCGGCAAGTGCAGTGCGCCCACCGCAACAAACGCCTTGCCTTCTTTCAAACGCGGCGCCATGCGTTCGAGCATGCGCAGATTGCGCGCGTCGATCAGCTCGGCGATTAGTTTCTGTTCCAATTTTGAATCGTCGGATGCGGTGTATTTATCATTGAGAACGCGGCATCGAGAAACACGCCGGTTTTCGCAGGCGGCATGCTCAACGTCAGAAAAATCGCCCAGGGTTTAAACGACGGCAACATCATCTCGGGCACTTCATGCTGTGCCATCAGCGGCACAATTTTATTGTATAGCTCGTTACCTAATACTGTTTTCAAATTGCGGCCATCGCTGAACACCATCGCTTGCGCAGTCTCGCTTATTGCCTGTGTATCGAGCACTACTTCCATGGTGAAGATGCTGCTGCCATCGAAAGCGCGCTGCACTTCTGGGGCGATTTTCAACACGCGCGCATCTTCGGAATGCATGGTGCCCAGCAGAAAACTGGGTTTCACACCGTCGCGTTCGATTTTCCACAACAACCCTTTTTGCTCGGCGGCAACGGCCTGAGCACACACCAGTGCAGCGCACCACAAACCCAAAATCACGGCAAATGTATGTCGTCTACAATGCAACATCGTTTGAATCCCCTCAGTGAATAAGCGCGCGCGTTTCACAATCGAAAACGCCGCGTCGCTAATTGAACCTCGATCGATTATCCTTACCACTATGTCGTACGTATACGAAAAGCCTGTAATCTCAAAACGCTTTCGCGGTTTTCTACCGGTGGTTATCGACGTGGAAACTGCGGGCTTCAATGCGCAAACCGATGCGTTGCTAGAAATAGCTGCCATTACCCTACGCATGGGCGAGCGCGGTACGCTGCACATCGCGGAAAAAATTTCCTGCCACGTGCGGCCGTTCGAGGGCGCAAATCTTGACGAAGCGGCGTTGGCGTTCAACAAGATCGACCCCTATCACCCGTTTCGCATGGCTGTGCATGAGTCCGAAGCGCTACAACGCGTGTTCGACCCGGTCCGCAAGGCGGTGCGCGAGACCAATTGCTCGCGTGCGATCTTAGTCGGCCACAATCCGTTTTTCGATTTGGGTTTTTTAAAAGCAGCGGTGGAACGCACGCGTATCACCGAAAATCCATTCCATTCGTTCTCGACATTTGACACCGCGACACTGGGTGGTTTGGTCTATGGGCAGACGGTGTTGTCACGCGCCGTGCGCGCTGCCGGTTTGGAATGGGACGAAGCGCAAGCGCACTCCGCACTGTACGACGCCGAGCGCACCGCGCAACTGTTCTGCACCATCGTGAATAAAATCGGCCTGCCGCAACCGCTCGAATTCGACTAAGGAACCTTTGATTAAACCGTCATTGCCGCCGTGCCCGCGAAGGCGGACATCCAGAAATTCCTGAATTCCCACTTTCGCGGGCACGACGGCTGCTGATAAATTGTAATTATTCGGTGGCGCTCTAAATAAAAAAGCCTCAATGGCGAGCCATCGAGGCTTTTAGATGGGTGCAACCCAGTAAATCAGGCAGTATTTGTTTGTTTAGCGACCGCGCCTTGCGTCATCTTCTGCAACTCGCCTTTCTGATACAGCTCGAGAGTAATATCACAGCCGCCGATCAGTTCGCCGTTGATGTACACCTGCGGAAAGGTCGGCCAATCGGCAAACTTGGGGAGGGTTTCGTAAATCTCGGCGTCTTCCAGCACGTTCACGAATGCATACGGAACGCCGCAGGCTTTTAGCGCTTGGGATGCGCGGCTGGAAAAACCGCACATCGGAAATTGGGGTGTGCCTTTCATAAACAGGATCACCGGATTGTCGTTCAAAAGTTTGCGGATACGCTCAGTCACATCCATCGCAATTTCACCTCGATTATCAATTACTTTGCGCTTTAACTTCCAACGCGGAGTAGAGAGTTTAGCCCGCCAATCCCGATAAAACTACACAAGATATACTGCGGGAATTAAACCGGGATTTAAAGTGCAGCCGTAGTGAACAATTGTGGCAGCGGAGCTTGTCAGTTTGTTTACAACCGCGCGCCGTCCACGTTCACCTGCAGCCAGAACTCCAGCAGCGCCAGATGCCATAATTTGCTGCCTTGCAACGGCGTCATGTAGCGCTCGGGTGCGGCGAGTAATTGGTCAACATAGGCACGATTGAAAATACCACGCGCACGACATGCGGGCGCATTCAGTACCTCGCGCATAAAATCCAAGAATTCGCCGCGCACGTATTTGAGCGCGGGCATCGGGAAATAGCCTTTGGGCCGGTCGATCACGCCATCGGGAAGCAAGCCGCGCGCGATCACCTTGAGCACGTGCTTCCCACCGGACTTCAGCTTCAACTCCGGCGGCATCTGCGCTGCAAGCTCCACCAATTCGTGATCCAGAAACGGCACGCGCGCTTCCAGGCCAAACGCCATGGTCATGTTGTCGACGCGCTTGACCGGGTCATCCACCAGCAAGGTCGTTGCATCCATGCGCAGCACCCGGTCTATGAAGGTGCCGGCACCGGGGGCAGCCAGCAAGCGTTCGATCAGCGCGGCGGTGTGATCGGCACTGCGGTAATCAGGCGTGACCGTTTCAAAAAATTCGGCGTGACTGCGGTCAAAGTAGTGTTTTCGGAATTTGTCGAGATCGCTCCCTACTTCAGCATCCATCTGCGGATACCAGAAATAACCGCCGAACACTTCGTCGGCGCCCTGCCCGCTTTGCACCACCTTGGCTTCGCGCGCCACACGCTCGGCCAGCAGGTAAAACGCCACCGCGTCCTGCGACACCATCGGCTCGGCCATTTGCGCCACGGCTTCCGGCAAGCGTGCCAGCACATCGCGATTGGGAATCGTGAACTTATGGTGCCGGGTTTTGAAATGCGCGACGACTTGATCCGAATACTCGAACTCGCTGCCTTTTTCTTCCGGTACATCTTCGAAGCCGATGGAAAACGTATGCAGATTGGTCACGTCGTGATCGGCCAGCAAACCGACCAGCAAACTGGAATCCAATCCCCCCGACAGCAATACGCCCACCGGCACGTCGGCGATCATTCGATGGCGGTCGACGGTTTCTTTGAGTTTGGCACGCAGCGCTTCAATCCAGTCAGCCTCGGAGCGCTCCTGTGCAGGACGTTGCGCTTGCAGTTGCCAATAGCGTTGCTCAGTCACCTGCCCGCGCCGATCAAATGTCAAGGTCGTCGCCGGCGCCAGCTTGCGCACACCGTTGAGGATGGTATGCGGCGCGGGCACCACGGCGTGCAGCGTGAATTGATAATGCAGTGCGATGGCGTCGACAGACGTATCCACGTCACCGGCGGCGAGCAATGCTTGCATATTGGAAGCAAAGCGCAAGCGCTTTGTGTCAAGACTGTAGTACAACGGCTTGATGCCGAACCGGTCGCGCGCCAAAAACAAGCTACGCTGGTGCATGTCCCAAATCGCAAACGCGAACATTCCGCGCAGCTTTTCTACACAACCTGCGCCCCAGGCGTGATACGCCTTCAGCAACACCTCGGTGTCGCCATCGGAAAAAAAATGATAGCCCTTGGTCTGTAATTCCTTACGCAGCTCGGGATAGTTGTAGATGGTGCCGTTGAACACCAGCGCCAGCCCCAACTCCGCATCGACCATCGGCTGATTGGCACGCACCGACAAGTCAATCACCGCCAGGCGGCGATGGCCGAATGCCAAGACGCCATCGGAAAAACTGCCGCCGTGATCGGGACCACGCCGAGCCAGCTTGTCCATCATGCGGCTGACCGCCTGTAGGTCAGGCTGGCCACTGTCGAATTTCAGTTCACCGCAGATGCCGCACATGGTATGGATTTCGCTTTCAAGTTTGCCGGGAAGCTAATCATCGCACCTTTTATACCGGACGCAATTGCTGCGGCGGCTCACACAGGATGACCAACGCATGCCCGCTGCGCGGATGGCGAAAACTCAACTCGGCGGAATGCAGTTGGTAACCCGGGTCGCCCGGCAATGCCTGCGAATCCGGCGCAGGCTGCCCACCGGACAGATACAACGGATCGCCCAGCAGCGGATGCCCGGCCGCCGCCAAGTGAATGCGAATCTGATGCGGCCGGCCGGTTTCAATACGCACGTCGCACAAGAATGAATCCGCACGACGTTCGAGCACATGCACCTGCGATAACGACGCTTTGCCCTCCGGCGTGGCCGCGTGTAATGAACCCAGCAACGCGTGCGGCACCGGCCCGATGGGCGCGGAGATTGTCATTTCATTCCACAGTGGCGATCCGCTCGCCAGCGCGCGGTAACGTTTACCGACGGCTTTGCTGGACCACTGCTGCATCAAATTCCTACTGGCGTGCGGATTGCGGGCGCACAACACCAAGCCCGATGTCCAACGCCCCAGGCGATGCAACGGTGCTGCATCCGGCGCATACCGTTGCACTTGATGCAGCAGCGTTGATTGTAAAAACCCGGCCCCAGGCAACGTCGGCAACCCCGCAGGCTTCGCCACCGCGAGCAAATCCTCGTCTTCGTACACTACGGAAAACGAGCGCGGCGCATCCGGCTCGATCCACGGCGGACGCTGCCAGATCAGCTCACTGCCGCGCTGCAATATTGTTTCGGCATGTGCGGGCTGGGCGTCGATCAGCACCAAACCCGACAGAATATGTTCTGCCCACTGTGCAGAAGTAGAGTGACGGTAACGCTGACTGAGATACGCGAGCAAGGTTCGGCCTTCGGCATCCGGACCGATGCGTTCGCGGTATTCGCAGCCATCGTTTTGCAGTGTGTTCATCAACAATGAAAGGGCTCGACCGGCGTTCTATTAAAAATGGTGGATTCTGGACGATAATAACGCTAACCGTTACTATTCAGCCATGATCAAAAGCTTCGGCGACAAGGAGACACAAAAAATAGCGAACGGGGAAGTTTCGCGACGGTTGCCGAAAGAGGTTCAACATCGGGCGAAAATGCGGCTCGACCGGGTGAGCGCTGCAGTCTCATTGGATGATTTGCGATTCCCTCCATCACACCGGCTGGAACCGCTCAAAGGCGACAGGAAAGGCCAATGGAGCGTTCGTATCAATGATCAATGGCGAATCTGCTTTGCATGGAAAGATGGGGACGCGTGGGATGTAGAAATTGTTGACTATCATTGAAGAGGTAATGCCATGGGCAAGCGTACGATACAACCGATTCACCCAGGGGAGCATCTCGCCGAAATTCTCGATGAGCTGAGCCTCAGCCAGTACCGGCTGGCGAAAGATATTGGCGTACCACCACGCCGCATTAATGAAATTATATTGGGTAAGCGCTCTATTACGGCAGATACCGCATTGCGGCTCGCGCGTTATTTCAACACGTCGGCGCAATATTGGTTGAATCTACAAACCCACTACGACCTCGAAGTTGCAACCGCCAGTCTCGGCAAGCGGCTCGAACGCGAAGTAAAGTCACGGATCGCGGCGTAACGGGTAAGTAGAGACTTGCAGCGTATATGTTATTCACTGATGTTACGCAGCGCGCAGCGCCTGAAGCTCTCGATAGGCCTGCTGGGTTGCTTTGATATAGAGCTTCGCACGCAAGGCGAAGTGGTTGAGTTTGAGTTTTAGTTTCAAGCACTCCAGCTTGAACACGGCGTAGATCGACATGAACACATGATTGTTCTGAGTCGTGACGGTGCGTGTTGGCGACTTTGCCAGCGCCGCATTGGACTTCAATGATTTGTGAAACTCTTCCACTTTCCACCGTTTCTTGTAGATCGTAGTGACCTGCTCGCCATCGAGCGTCAGATCGCTGCATACCAAATTCAAAAGGCCCGTGCTGCCATCTTTGTTTGTAAAGACCTGGCGGACTAACAGCACTTCGTCGCCGAAGCCTTTGAGCCAACCGCGCACGGCTTGTTGATCGGTTAACTGCAACGTATCGACACGCACAAAGCGGCCTTCTTTCTTGTCTTGTTCAGACAACGCAAACAACCGGTTGTCCTTTAACGCCGCGATGAAATGCTTCTTTTTCTGCACGATAAATTCAAAGTTCTCCTTCGCCGCAAACCAGCTGTCCATCAGCACATAGCGAAATTTCAGCTGATTCGCGACGCAGGTCCCGATCATCGCGCGCATCTGCTCGTTCTTCGTGACCTCGCTGGCTCGCTTCACCTGCCGCGTCACCAGGTCGCAATACTGGGTCGGCTTTTTCACCACTTCAAACGCCACCGGGATCGACACCTCGCCGCTGTGGTACAGCGCGTTGAGCAGGTTGATCCCTTTCACTGACCGTCCTTTGCAATGATCAAAGTGCCAGCACATGACTTCGTTCTCATCCCCCGACAAGCCCGTCGCCGTCGCCGCGCCACTGCTGCTGATTAAGTAGTCCGTGTACAACTCAAGTTCTTCTCTTTTCATACCACCAAAGGTAGACCACTTTTTTAAAAGCACCGCGTAACATCAGTTATTCATGAACCCGCTCGCGCACCCCGCCATGTTGCTGGCGGAATCCCCACGTGTTTTTTGAACGCGCGATTGAACGCGGCGACGTTTTCGTAGCCTACTTCGGCGGCAATTTGACTCACTGTGCGTGGCGTGCCTGATAACAACCGGCACGCTAGGTTCATTCGCCACTTTGCGATGTAGGCCATCGGGCTTTCGTTGAGCGTGGCGGCGAAACTGGCGGCGAAGCGCGACGGCGACATCGCTACGCGTTGCGCGAGGCGCTGCACCGACCAATCGGCGCCGGGACGCGAATGTATCGCGGCGAGCGCGCGGCCAATGACCGGGTCTTTGATGCCGCGCAACCAACCTGCGTTCGACCCGGTCTCGACATGCGCCTGGATGATCTCGGCGCACAACACTTCCAACAACCGTTCGACCACGTAGCCGCCACCCAACGGTTTGCGGTCAATTTCCTGAGCCAGCAAGCGCGCCACACCGGCAAGGTTGTGAAACTCGCCAGGGCGCGATACCGAGGCATGCAGCAAAGGCGGCAGCGCCGCGAACAACGGATTGAGCATAGTATCGCCCAACAGGAATACGCCACACAGCAGCGACGCGCCGCGTGCGCGGCCTAGGGCGCCGGGACGTGACTCATTCGCACCGCCGCCCAGCAAGGTTTCGACCGGCACTGTTTTAGCCCGCTTGCCCTGCGCGATCCGATGCGCGACACCGGCGAAACACACCACCATCTCTCCAGCTGCGATGACGATGGGATCACCGCCCGCAACCGTGATCTCGCAGTGTCCGAACTCGACCATATGAAACGCAACCGCCCGCGTTCCCGGCTTCACAGCCATCAGCGTTGCCAGCCGCTCGGCGTTTGGAATCGCGATGGCCCACGGCGGCGCGTAGTCTTCCCGCAGCAGCAGGCTGCCGCTGATTCGTAACGAACTCAGCGCATCGCTAAGAGCATCCACAGGCAAGCTCATTTCAGTAGTTTTAGCAAACGAATTAGTTGAATTTGACATTGTTACGACCGTAGCACACACCTATTCTGCATTCATAGCTTGTTATCGAAGGAGTCCATTGCCATGTCCGAGTACACAGCCGCCGGGTTCATGCTGAGCCTGAATAGCATGATGGTGATTTATACGTTGTGGGTGATTTCGCTCGGCACATCCGCTGCCCGGGTGCGCATGAGGCTCGGTGCCGCGCTGCTGATCTGGTTAATGCTGTTGCACTGGGGCCTGTCTTCGCAAAGCATTTTTCCGGCGAATATCTCGGGCGTGACATTTTTGCTCGCGATCCTGTCTTTTGTCGGCGCCGTGGGTGCCGTGCTCTTTTCGGTAGCGCCGGTTCGCCGCGTGCTATTAAACCTGAGCCAAGAGCAGTTGCTGCTGGCGCAGGGCATTCGCGTGTTCTTCGGCGCGGGATTTCTGATGCAGGCGAGCCTGGGGAATCTGCCCAGAAGCTTCGGCATCCTGGATGGCTGGACGCATATCGCGGCCGGATTCCTCGGGCTGGTCGCTGCGTTCTCGTTCGCGAAGCACGCCAATGGAGCGCGCCGTGCGTGGTTCGCCAACATTTTCGGGCTCGCGGATATTCTGATCGTCGCAACTTCGTTGGCCTTGGTGCTACTGCCCCAGATCGGGCCCCATCACAGCATGATGTACGCGGTGTTCCTCCCTGCTCCGCTGTGGTTGTGGTTTCATGTGCTGTCGCTGCGGAAGCTGGTTCACGCGCGCGGCGTGCCGGATACCACACGCACCAAAATGACAATACCGAGCTCCGCAGGTTCCAGGAGCGCGTCATGAAGAAACGACTCTTGATGACATTAGCGGTTGCCGTAGTTGCCGCAACCGGTTGCCGGAGTTTTATCCTCGAAACCGTGATGACGACCGTCGAGCCCTACTTTCACGGCCCCGGTATCGACGGAACGCAGTTCGAGCAAGTCAGCGACAAGGCTTACACGTTCCGCTGGAACTGGTACCGCAACCTGATCATCGTGACGGACGCCGGGCTGGTGGTGATCGATCCGATGAATACCGAGATGGCCACGGCGCTCAAGCACGAGCTGGATCGGAAATTTCCCGACAAGAAAATCCACACCCTGATTTATTCGCACTACCACCTCGACCACACGCGCGGCGGTGCCGCGCTCGCGCCGCTCGAAGTCATCGCCCACGAAAAATGCGCGACTTACTGGAAAGACTTCGAACATCGCGATGTGCTCGAACCGACGCGCGTCATCACCGGCGACACCACGCTCGATATCGGCGGCGTCGAGATCCGCGCCCTTTACCTGGGCTTGTCGCACACCGACACGCTCTACGCGTTTCATGTTCCGTCCGAGAAGCTGGTGTTTACCGCCGACCTTGGCCTGGTCAGAAGCGTTGCGCCGGTCGGCGTGCCGGACCGTTACGCCCCGGGCTATCTTGCCGCGCTAAACCGCGTCGCGGCGCTCGACTTTGACATTTTCGTTCCATCGCATTTCGGTTACGGCACAAAGCACGACCTGACCGATTGGCGCGACATGCTGGAAGACGGTCGGCAGCTGGCGCGCGCGGCGCTCCGCAACACCGGCTCCCTGGGCACGCGCGAGCGTCAGATGGCGCGCTATTTCGACACGGTTTATTACCCGATGCGCGCGAAATACGGGAGCTGGCACGGCTTCAACGAGATGTTCATCCTGAACCTGGTGCGCGACCTCGAAGGCGAGATGCTCGGTCACTGAACACAAGTATGACCGCCAACACAGCTGCACGGCACGTCTGTCCTAGGTTTTTTTACACTATGTATTAGGGGCTGCATCTCATGTAAATTCGAGTATCTATAGTGAGTTTAGGCTAGAATTCGGCTCACTTATAAACTCGCGTTAACCTTAGGCACATGCTGAAATGTCCGTAGTTTCAGTGGAATATCCCACCTCCCCCGATACCGCGCCCGACGTGGTCGGTGCTGCATTGGGATATATCTATGGCGATTTTTTCGGGCTGAAAGAAAATCCCTTCGCGATCACGCCTGATCCTCGTTATCTGTATATGAGTCCACGGCATCGCGATGCGCTGGCGCATTTGGTGTTTGCGGTCAAACAAGGCGGCGGATTCGTGCAGCTCACGGGGGAAGTGGGCACCGGTAAAACCACGCTCACCCGTGCTGTGCTGACCCAACTGCCGTCCAATGTGACTGCGGCGATTATTCTCAATCCGCGCCAATCTGCACTTGAGTTCGTGCAGTCGATCTGCGACGAATTACGCGTACCCGAAACCACCGGCACCGGTAGCATTAAAGCGCTCACCGACGGGTTAAACGCTTATCTGCTGTACGCACACTCGCAAGGCCGCCGCACTGTGATTTTAATCGACGAAGCGCAGAATCTGGGCGTGGAAGTGCTGGAACAAATTCGTTTGCTCACCAATTTGGAAACCGCCAAAGAAAAGTTACTGCAGATTGTGCTGATCGGCCAACCCGAGCTGCGCTTATTACTCGACCGGCGTGAACTACGCCAGCTTGCGCAGCGCATCACCGCGCGCTATCACCTGCTGCCGCTGTCGGCCGACGAAACCGCCGAAATGGTCAAGTACCGGCTCGCGGTCGCCGGCCACATGCAGCCGTTGTTTACCGATAGCGCACTGCGTTTGGTGCATCGTGTCAGTCAGGGCGTGCCGCGGCTTATTAATGTTATTTGCGATCGCGCCTTGCTGGGTGCTTACGCGGAAACGTGTCGCGTCATTGATCGCCGCATCGTGTTGCGCGCGGCCAGCGAAGTGATCGGTGAAATGCCCGAACGAAAGGCGCCCAAGATCAATATTTTGGCAGCAGCGGGCCTGGGAATTACCGTACTGGGCAGCCTCGCCGCCCTCGTTTACAACCTCAACTCACCCGCACAGGCACCCACGTTACCTGCGGCGCAGGTGGTTGCACCACCAGAGACTAGCGTCGCACCGGGCGCAGCAACCACTGCTGTGCCTGAACCCTTGCGTAGCGAAATCGCTGCTGCGGCTAATCCAGCAGCGGCCACGACGCCCGTTACGTTCGCCGAGGCGTTAAACAACGCGCAGCTGCGTGCCGACCTGGATAGCGCGATGGAAATTTTATCGAAGCGCTGGTCGAAAGATTATCGTGCCGCAAAGGGCTTTACGCCCTGCGAACGCGCTCAGAGCGCAGGCTTGACATGCTATCGAGGCAACAGTTCGCTTTCCCAGTTACGGCAGCTCGATCACCCAGTGATTCTCAAGTTGGTTAATAGCGCTGGCGCGGAACGCTACGCGGTGCTGATGGAAGCCAGTTCCGGCGCAGCCACGCTCGCGCTGGAAGACGCAACCTTCAACATCGCGCCCGGCGAGCTGCGCTCATTTTGGCATGGCGACTATTTGTTGCTGTGGCACAAACCGGCCATCGGAACAAACTCGATACTGCCCGGCGCACAGGGTATCGCCGTCACCTGGTTGGTACATGCACTGGATCGCATTGAGGGGATCAGCAACGAGGATGGCAATGTCATTGTTTATGACGACGCCCTCAGTGCACGTGTAAAAGCCTTTCAGAAACGGCGCGGATTAATTGTGGATGGCATCGTTGGTGAGCGCACGCTGATTCACATCGCCGGCGTAGCAAACGATCCGCCCAGCCCACGCCTCGTTAAGCCCGCTCCCTAACCATGTCCTATATTCTTGATGCTCTAGACAAAGCAGAACGCGAACGCAAGCGTGGACAAGTGCCCACGTTGCAAACCGCTGAACAAAACTCCGAACCGCACGGCCCGCGCAGTCCCTGGCGGTGGGTGGCGTTATTCGCGGTGATTTTCAATGCGTTGCTGGCGGGCTTATTGATCTATTCCTCCATGCGCGAATCACCCCCTAACACCACGCTGCCATCACCTGCGGCAAGTGTCGAAACCCTACCCGTTGCACCGTCGCCGGCACCCGTGCCGGTGACGGTGACCTTAGACCCGCCCATCCATCGCGCCACACCGCCGGTTGCAGCTCCAGCAGTGTTACTGATGACGGACCAGGAATTACAAGCACAGGCGCGTCAGCTTGACATGGAATCAAACCCGCCGGCCGACCCGGCACCGGTTGCGTCCGCACCTGCTCCGCTGGCGACTACGCGCGAATCCGCCGACACGCCCTTGGAAATGATTCCCCTGTTAATGGAAATGCCGCCGCAATTTCAGCAGGCGTTACCGCCGATCCGTGTGGACGTCCACGTCCACGCAAGCCAAGCGGAAAATCGTTTCGTGATGATCAACCTGCGGCGTTACCACGAAGGCGATGAAGTCGCTGCGGGGTTGATACTGGAACGCATTACCAAAGATGGAATGGTGTTGAGATTTCGCGGCGAACGCTTTCGCTATTTGATGAAGATGTGATTTATATCTACCCGTTAAGCGCGGCAACACTCGCCGTATGCTGTTGGTAAGCATGTTGCGCCAGCCAATCCAATGCCTGGGCCGCTACCAACGGTTTCGAAAAATAATAACCCTGCGCAACGTCGCAACCCTTGCTGGTCAAAAACATAAGTTGCGGTTCGTTCTCGACACCTTCTGCAACTACCTTCATACCCAGACTATGCCCGAGCAAAATAATGGCGGATACAATCGCACCGTCGTTGTCTTTATCCAGATTTTTCAAAAACGACTGATCGATTTTAAGCGAGTGCAACGGAAACTGGCGCAGATAACTCAATGACGAAAACCCGGTACCGAAATCATCGATGGCAAAACGCACACCCACAGTATGCAGCGCGCGTAACGTCGCCGCCACGGCACCGACATTTTTGACGAGCAAGCTTTCGGTGAGCTCCAATTGCAGTGCGCCCGGGTCGACGCCGTTGTCGCGCAGTGCCGCGACAACGGTATTAACAAAATCCTTCTTGTGGAACTGGCGCGCAGAAACGTTGACCGCCATGCGCACGCCCGTGTAACCCGCATCGCTCCATAGTTTTTGTTGACGACATGCGGCACGTAGCGCCCACTCGCCAACTTCAACGATGAGCCCGGTGTCTTCCAAAATAGAAATAAACTCATTCGGATAAACTAATCCGCGCTCCGGATGTTGCCAGCGCAACAGTGCTTCAAACCCTAACACAGCATGCGTGGCCGGATCGTGCTGCGGCTGGTAATACAACTCAAATTCATCGCGCGCAAGCGCGTGACGCAACTGCGTAATCGTCTTGAGACGTTCTGCCGCCAACTTGTTCATGTCGGAATTATAAAAACGATAACACCCGCGACCGCACTCCTTGGCGTGGTACAACGCAGCATCCGCGTTTTTAATCAGCTGTGCAGGCTCGATGCCGGAACTCGGATAAATGGCGATTCCGATACTGGTGTTGATAAACATTTCCTCGCCGCTCACGACGAATGCGCGCGCCATCACATCGATAATTTTTTGTGCAACGGCTGCTGCCGCGCCAGCCTCGTTGAGCTCTTCAAGGATCACAGTAAATTCGTCGCCACCCATACGCGCCAACGTGTCGCCGCGACGAATTTGCGATTTCATACGCCGCGCTACCTCACGCAACAACTGGTCGCCCGCATCGTGTCCCAGCATGTCATTCACTGATTTGAAATAGTCGAGATCGAGAAACATCACTGCCGCACTCGCACCTTTGCGTTGTGCATGAATCAACGCTTGCGTTAACCGGTCACGGAACAACACGCGATTGGGCAGCCCGGTTACGCCATCGTATTGCGTGAGGAGCGCCAGCTGTTCCTGCGTACGCACGCGCTCCGTGGCGTAGCGTGCTGCACGCAGCAACAATTGCGGCGTCAGTTGCGATTTAAACAAGCAGTCCTGCGCGCCCGCATGCAACATTGCCATGGCAAACTGCTCGTCGTCTTGGTCGCACAATACGATCAGCGCACTGGCCGGTGCGATCGCACGCACACTCATCACATCGGCGGCACCGCTGGCTTGCGAGACCGCAATAAAAATAATATCGAAGCTATATTGGTGAATCGCCGTAAGCGCGCTATCTACAGACTCGGTATGCAAAAATTCGACGCGGTTTACCGCACTCGTCTGAAAAGCAGTTTGCACGCACGCCACTTTGCCGGCATCAGCTTCGACCAACAAAACGCGTGTGCGAACTGCATCCACCATACTGCTTCCCCGCCCGTCTTCTTGAATTTGATCTGTATCGGTTACCTTGCGCGTCGAACTTAATCGGCCGGTCGCAATGTGCACGGCATTTAATAATGTCAAAACATGAAACTTATTACTCTGTTCAGCGGCTAAGTAACTGCGATAATGTGTCGAGCTCTGCGCATGCATCGAGGACGGGCTGCGCCGCCTTTTCAATTGCAGCATCATTCAAGCCCAATAATGCCAACGTAATATCGCTTAACTTCGTATCCGCATCGCTGATCACGCCCTGCCGATGCAGCAAACCTTCGGCGAGGCCGACCAGATGCGCATAAACCGCATCTTCAGCACGATAGTCCGGTGCGTGGTGGTATTGCGCAGCGATCACCGCTTCGTCCTGCAATAACGACAACTCGACCAGCCGGCGCTGATTTTCCCCCTGCGGCCCGCCGGGCAGGTCCGCTTCGAGCTTGGTCATGGTCTCCCGGATGTACTTCGGCTCCCCGATCTTGAAGA